>CAZMLP010000628.1:0-8181 GCA_964566745.1 uncultured Verrucomicrobiota bacterium
TCGGTCTACGCGGGCACTCAATCCGGTCATGTGTTGGCGATCTAGACCCGGTTGCCCCCAAGTCGGGTCTATTGAGCTACTTGGCGTCAATCGATTTGGAACTCGTCCCGTTGTTTACTTACTTCTCAACTCTGTTTGCCGGAAAGGTTGAAAGATTGGCCCGACGGCGCGACTACGAAGGCGTTGCCAACCTTCTCGGAGACCCTAGCGTGGCGGATAAGGCTGCGGAGGTCCTTTTCCAGGCCGGCGAAGTTGCTTCCTTGCCGGTTCTTAATTCTGCGTACCGGTCGTTGACTGCATTAAAACAATCGGTGAGGAATCGAGACTTTCAAACGCACCATTCGGTCAAGGTTATTCGCGCACATGTTGTAGTGCTGGGACGGCTTCGCAATGTGCAATCGATCCCCTTTATTGTGGAAGCGCTCGTCTATTCAGCCTGCGTTGCACTCATGCCAATTGAGGCCGAGCAGGAAAGTTGGTCACGCATAGCTAAATTAGCAACTCACTTGTCCGATTCGAGTTACACCCCGACGCTTGACGAGTTTGGTCCAAGCGAGGAGAAAGCCTTGTTCCTTAATTACCGAAGTTGCCGTTCGTTGCTCGAAACCGTCGTCACTGTTCTTGCGTCCTTCGGCGAAACCGCTATAGACAGCTTGGTTCCTTTGCTTGCCGATGCGCGACCGCCAGCGGTTTACGCCTCCAAGTGCGTCTTGGCACGTATCAATTCTCCAAGAGCGACGAAAGCCGCTGCGTCGGCCCGAATCCAAGATGATCCAACACTCAAGTGGAGCATTCGTGATGTATTGGCGACTGAAAAGTGATTTAGGCTATTTTTCGGACGCAGTTCTGTGGGCGCGAGACCATCGTTGGGCTTGGGAAGTGTCGGCAATGGGTTGTTAACAGGCCTCACTCGGATGAACCGGGTGTGTCGCGCATTTTTTTTGCAATACCCTCGAACGGCCGGTGTGTAAAGGAGTGAGGAATTCGTTCCTCGCCGGGTTTGTTCTTTTGAAATCTTGTGAGAGTGGTCAAGACCATGACAACTCTATCTATCATTTTACAAGAGACGCCTATTTATCAAAAAGCGGTCGCTTTTACGCGATGAAAAGAAAGCCCCCGGAAGCGCACTAATAAACGCCAAAGTCGCGGCAGGGATTGGCCTCGCAATACTATGTAAACAACCCCGCGCATAACCCATTTCAAAGTCTCATCTTTTTTAATTAACAACCCCATCGGTCAGCTCTCTGGCCCGGTCATTTTCCCAATGGCCGGGCCGCGCGCTTTGCGCAAGGGCGATTCATTGAACTTGCCACGCTGAACCAAGGCGATGGCAGTATCGCTCCCTCGCAGGCCGGGAGGCGGGATGGAGATATTTTGTTGAACCCGACGCTGCCAGGTAGCGTCTAACCAATATGGGAAAGGTCGGTTCGCCAACCAAGGAACACGCAACACCAGAGCGATATGCCAACCGCCGGCGCAAAACTACGGCAGCTTGGATTCGGTGGCGCAATCGTTCTGTCACCCGGCTCGGCGTATCGCGTGTCGCGAGGCCCCCAATCCAGCTCAATCAAGGCGGATCAAGCCTCGTTTGTGAGCCGCGCAGCGGACCCCACGCGAACGAGGCCGTGAAATGAAGACCATTCAAGCCAATTTAAGGTGTCAGCAGAGGCGAATCAGTCCTCTGTCCAGCCATCACCATGGAGCAGCACGTCGTCTCCCGGCGAGCGCTATTGTCGTTCCACCAAATCAATTCGACATCCATCAGGCGGCCAATCCAACTTTATCAAGGTGGATCAAGGCTTGTTTGGATGGCATGGCAATAAAGCCGGGGGTCTGGCGGAGTGAGGAATTCTTGGAACCACGGCGAATGAAGCCGGATTAAGGCTTCCAAGTCCGTCCGGCACGCCTTTCAAGGTGCGGCCTTTGGAGTGGATGAAACAAAAATGCAACGGGCATATCTCTCGTTTTGCAACTCATTATCGCGTAGCCATTTGAGAGTGGTGGCTGGGGAGTGGAATCGATCTGCCGACACAAGGATTTTCAGTCCTTTTCTGCCATGTCATTGATTGACCGGACATTGGCGGACATAAACCAGGCCTCACTTTGACGAAACTGCGACCGTTTACCCCGGTGCGTTCGTTGAACTCCCAGGCATTGTCCGTTGACGGGGCCAAGAACGGGCCAAAGCTGTGGCGGATGTCGATTCCGCTGTTGGGGCAGGCCCGGTTTGGCCGTTGCGCGATCAAAGCGGGGTCGTTCACGGCTTTTGACATTCATTGTAGAAAAGAATCATGAAACTGACGTGGGTAATGACGGCCGCCTCGGTTGCCGCGGGGCTTTTGGTCCCGATAGCAACGGTCTTTGGCGCAAATGCCGCGAAATCCGAGGAAGCATATCTTGCGGACCTGTTCGCGGGCCGGGTGGTCTTGCGAATCCAGATCGAAGTCCCGCCCAGCGGCCTGGACAAGTTATCCCGTCGTGACGGGAACCGTGGCCGTCCCTCGGCACTGGCAACCGTGAGAGAAGGGGGTGGCGTTTACACCAATGTCGAGGTCCACCTCAAAGGAGGGGCTGGGAGCTATCGCCCCGTCGAGGACAACCCCGGCCTGACTTTGAATTTTGAAAAGAGCGCGCCGGGTCAAAGATTTCACGGCCTGAAAAAGTTCACACTGAACAATTCGGTCCAGGATTCGACTTATCTCAATGAAAAGATTTGCCGTGAATTGTTCAACGCGGCAGGAAGCCCGACTGCGAGGGCGGGTTTTGCGGCGGTGCAATTGAATGGACGCCAGCTGGGGATTCACGTGCTGATCGAAGGCTATAACAAACAGTTCTTGAAGCAGCATTTTGAGGATGTGCGCGGGAATCTATATCAGACGCATGGCAACCAGGAAATCACCGCGCGGCTGGATGTGAATTCCGGCGACGATCCGAAGAACAATGCGGGTTTGCGCGCATTGGTCGAGGCGGTCAGGGAGCCGGACCCGGCATTGCGCTGGAATCGCCTGGAGCAAACGCTGGATGTGAACCGGTTCGCGACTTTCATGGCTTTGGAAATGATGCTTTGCCACTGGGATGGCTATTGCATGAATCAGAACAATTGGCGGGCGTTTCATGACCTGAAAGCGAACAAAATGGTATTCATCGCTTCGGGGATGGATCAGATGTTTGGGAGAGGGGGCGATGGCGGCCGCAGGGGGATCTATCCGCCGTTGCGCGGCGCGGTGGCCAAGGCCCTCATGAGCGCGCCAGAGGGCCGAAAGCTTTACACCACGCGCGTGGGCGAGCTTTATACGAACCTGTTCCGTGCCGACGTGATTTTGAAAAGAGTTGATGACTTGGCGGCGGTCATAGGAAACGCGATGAACGAACTGGGGCTGCCAGAGGCGGGCGACTATCAGCGAAAGGTGCCGGCGCTCAAAGCGCGAATCGAACGGAGGATCCAAAGCCTGGCTAGACAACTGGACGATGAGTCCAAACCGCGTGAGATCGGCCCCGCGCGGCCACTCCAGCTTACGGGTTGGACGACCAAGGTGTATGAGGGGCAACCCAAGTTTGACCAGATGGGCGAAGGGCTTCGCTCGAATCTTCTGCACATCTCGACCGGGAACAACAAGTGTTTGGGAGCGTGGCGCGCCAAGGCGTCGCTCGAGCCGGGAAGATACCGGTTTGAAGGAGAACTGCGTGTGGAAGGAGTCAACCCGGGAATAGAAGGTGCCGGAGCCGGGCTAAGAATCTCCGGCCGCCGCCACATCCAGGAGATTTCGGGCACCAGTGAATGGCGGGTTTTTGCCTATGAATTCCAGACCGATGAAGCGCGCGAAGTGGAGTTTGTGTGCGAGTTGCGCGCCATCGAAGGGCAGGCGTGGTTTAATACTGAAAAACTGCGGGTGGTGCGCGTGGAGTGATGGCCCGGAGGGCAAAGAGAAGCAGGGACGAGTGTCTGAACTCGAGAACTGTTTGGCAGCCTGCTGGAGGCAAGGGTTGGGGGATCAAACCATCCCATGAACACGAGTTGATTTGGACCTCCGATTGAATAGGCGTTGCAAGCAAACACTCGTGAATCTCCGCGTCTCAGCGCCTCTGCGTTGGAAAGCGTTCCCGTCAGGAATCGGGGAGGGGCACGACTTCGCCGGGAAAACCGATCTGCCGCAACGCCTCAAACAGCACAAGCGCCACGCAGTTGGAAAGGTTCAAGGAACGAGCGTCTGCGTTGAGCATCGGGATGCGAAGCCATTGATCCCGGTGAGCCCGGGTCAACTCGGGCGGCAAACCAGCGGTCTCCCGGCCAAAGACGAGATAATCATCCGGCCCGTAGTTCACCTCGGCGTAGTGGCGCGGTCCCCCTGACTCGATAAACCAGAGGCGGGCGGGCGCCTGGGCGGTGAGGAATCCGGCCCAATTCGGCCAGCGATGCCAGGTGACGTGCTGCCAGTAATCCATCCCCGCGCGTTTGAGCTGCTTGTCGTCCAATTGGAATCCGAACGGCTCGATCAGGTGCAGCGTGGACCGCGTGGCCGCGCACAGCCGGGCGACATTGCCGGTGTTCGGCGGGATTTCCGGCTCGACTAGGACAATGTGCATGCGATGTAAAAAGGGACATTATCACGCGCGTGAACCTGATTACCCGTGCGTTTTCGGAAATGACAGACGAGGGTCATTCTAATCGAGCGGAGGTTCCGCTTCGTTTACGACATCGGCGGGCTGCGCGGGGGATTTTTTCTTCTTTCCGTAGAAAACCTTCCACAACACCAGGCCGTGGGCGGGGGCGGTCATGCCCGCGACCCGCCGGTCGCGGTGCTTTAAGATGCTCGTGATCTCGCCGGGGGCGATTTTCCCCTGGCCGACCTGGACCAGCGTGCCGACGATGCCGCGGCACATTTTGTAAAGGAAGCCGTCGCCCTCAATGATGAACGTCAACAGCGGACCTGACCGTTTCACTTCGCAACGCGTCACATGGCGCACCGTGGAGGCAGGCGCATAAGCGGCTCGCGCGGTGAAGGATTGGAAATCGTGACGGCCAACGAAGCGTTTGGCGGCCTCCTTCATCGCGGGGAAGGCCAGGTCACGCGGGACATGCCAGGCCCTGCCGCGCAACAGCGGGTTCATGGCCGGGTGATTCCACACCTGATAGCGATATTGTTTTCCCGTGGCGTCGAAGCGGGCATGAAAACCGGCGGGGCAACGCGCGGCGTGAAGCACACGAACATCGTCAGGCAGATACGCATTGAGTGCGAGCGAGAGCTTGCGCGCGGTCATCCGGCATTCGGCCTTGGAAACCTCGAAGTGCGCGACCATGCCGAGCGCATGGACACCTGTGTCGGTGCGGCTCGAACTGTGCACGCGCGGCGCCGAGGGGAAAAATCTGGCCAGTGCCTCCTCGACCCTTTGCTGGACGCCGGTGCCAATCTTCTGAAGCTGCCAGCCCTCGTAGCCGGCGCCGTCGTAGGCAATGGTTAGTTTGAATTTTAAGGTGTCCAAAGCAGGAGAAAGCTTGGCCCGCGATTACCGGATGACAATTCCACAATTGAGCGAAGAATGGCTCGACGGGCGCCTCGCCCCACCAGCCGTTGGCTTGTCTAGTCGAAGACAAGGTTTTCCCGTGCGGCCCGAAATCTCATGGCTGCCGCGAATCCAAAAAGCTTTGGAGCAAGATGGCGGCGGCCGCCTTGTCCACCTTCTCCTTGCGGTCCGAGCGGCGCACGTTGCCCTGGATCAGGAAGCGGTTCGCTTGCGCGGAGGTGAGGCGCTCGTCCCAGGTTTTGATCGGTGTGGTCACCGCGTTTTTCAGCGCGGCGATGAACTCTTGCACCTTGAGCGCCGCCGGGCCGTAACTGCCATCCATGTTGCGCGGCATGCCAATGAGGATCAGCTCGACCTGCTTTTCCTCCAGAATCTGGCGGAGCCGAGTGAGAAAATCCGCGAACGGCTCGGCCGGCACGTATTCGAGCGGCTGGGCGATCATTTGCGTCTCGTCGCTGACGGCGACACCGACGCGTTTGGTTCCGTGGTCAAGGGCGAGGATACGCATGGGAGAACAGCGCCAGCGGCGCGGTCACAGGGTTTTGAAAACTTTGGCGGCGGCGCGGACGGTGTGCTCGACGTCTTCCATGGTGTGCGCGGTGGAGAGGAATCCCGCCTCGAATTGTGATGGCGCGAGATAAATCCCGGCTTCCAGCATGCCGTGAAAGAATTTCGCAAATCGCTCGCGGTCGCTGTGCATCGCGTCGGACAGGTTGTAAACCGGGCGGCCGGTGAAATAGGTGCAGAACATCGAGCCGCACCGGTTGAATTGCGTCGCGATGTTCGCGTCCGCGGCCGCCTGGCGCAGGCCGGTCTCAAGCGCGGCGCCCAGTTCCTCCAGGTGAGTGTGGGCGTCAGTGTCGTGGATTTCCCGCAGCGCGGCGATGCCGGCGGCCATCGCCAGCGGGTTGCCGCTGAGCGTGCCCGCTTGATAGACCGGCCCCAATGGCGCGAGGTAATCCATAATGTCAGCGCGCCCGCCAAAGGCTCCGACCGGCAGGCCACCCCCGATGATTTTGCCAAAACAACTGAGATCCGGCCGGATGCCGAAACGCTGTTGCGCCCCGCCCATCGCAACGCGAAAACCGGTCATCACCTCGTCGAAAACAAGCAGCGCGCCGTGCGATTCGGTGATCTCCCGCAACGCCTTGAGATAATCCGGCGCGGGCAAATAGAGACCGGCATTGCCCGGCACCGGCTCCAGGATAATACCAGCAATCTCGTTGTTGTTGGCGGCGAAGGCGGCCTTCACCGCCTCAATGTCATTGAACGGCAACACGATGGTGTGTTGGGTGAACGAGGCGGGCACCCCCGCGCTGTCCGGGTGGCCAAAGGTGAGCGCGCCGGACCCGGCCTTGACGAGCAGCGAATCCGCGTGGCCGTGGTAACAGCCGTCGAACTTGATGATTTTGTCGCGCTTGGTGAAGCCGCGGGCCAGCCGGATGGCGGACATGCACGCCTCCGTGCCGGAGTTGCACATCCGCACCTTTTCGACGCTCGGGACGAGCCGGGTGATCAGCTCCGCCATCTGCACCTCGAACGGGTTCGGGATGCCGAAACTCGTGCCGTGATCCGCCGCGGCCTTCACCGCCGCGATGATTTTAGGATGGGCATGGCCCAGGATCGCCGGTCCCCACGTGCCGACGTAATCGATGTACTGGTTCTCATCGACGTCCCGCACATACGCCCCCTCGGCGTGGTCCACAAAGAACGGCTGCCCCCCGACCGCGCGAAACGCCCGCACCGGCGAATTGACGCCCCCCGGTATGTATTTCAACGCCTCGGTAAACAAATGCCCCGATTTCACCCGCGAGATCATACGCGCACGCTAACGGGTCAAAATACCGGGCGCCAGAGGTTTTGTTCAGCGGCGCGTGCGAAAGCACCGTCTCGCGTTTATGTTGAGGCTGGAGCCAACATTCTCGCCTTGATGACAAATAAACCGCCCCCCTGCGCTTCGACCCTTTCCGCTTGGAGTCGGCTCCATTACCCTATTATGGATATGGAACCGTCATCTTTTTGGGGAGATAGCTCCAATCACGGTGGATCAAGCCTTCCACATGACCTTGGGGGGGGGTACGACCAGTCCCGAAACGGAAGGGGCGGGTCCGTCCGTCGCTTTCGCCGTTCGGTCACATATGGCCAAGTCAGCCCGATTCAAGCCGATTCAAGGGGCGACGCATGGTAGAAATGGGGAAAACAGGAAGGGGCGATCAACAGGTGGCAGATCAATCAAGCTGGTCAAGGTCGATCAAGCTATGCGAATTGAGCTATCACGATGCCGCCACAATGGACCAAATTAGCGGCTCGGTGGTAGGGACACGCCGCTGGCGTGTCCGCGAACGCTTAGAAAAACGGAATTTAAAACTTTGGCCCTAGAACCGTTCTTTTAAGGATCTAGCATACGTTTGTGCCGTCCACCATTAGCAATTCCGCAGATCATTCAATATCAATGGGTTGTGCCTATTGAAAAAAACAAAAAACAGCAGCCAAATAAACTCCAATTAAGGTCAATTAAGCCATTGGAGTATCAACCGATTTTTAAGGAATCAATTGGAGAGAACGTTTGCGATGAAAACCGTCAAAAGAGGTCCCTATTTTTTCGTCAGCATCGTCAGCATGACGCTTGGAATCGCCATGCTCGGTGTCGCCGTTTTT
>CAZMLP010000629.1:0-9603 GCA_964566745.1 uncultured Verrucomicrobiota bacterium
CGAACGGGTTGTCGCGCGGAATGTAGTACGCTTTGTCCGCTCGGGGGTGATCCACATCAATGCGCGACATCTTGCCCAGGAGGAGGCCGAGGTTTTGGGCGTTGCCATTCGGATCGCGATGCGGACCCGAGTCGCCGATGGCAAAATAAAGATAGCCATCCGGCCCAAATTGAACGCAACCGCCGGAGTGGTCGCCGCCCGGGCTGGGCACCTCGATCAACCGTCGGCCCGGCTCGCCCGAGTCGTGCCGGAAATCCGCCGCCATCTTTCGCTCGACGATGGTGGTGACGATCATGTCTCTCTCGAATACCTGATACTTGAGGTAATACTTCCGGTTCTCTTTGAACTTTGGATGAAACGCCATGCCAAGCAGGCCGTTTGGTCCGCGCTTGCTGAAGGTCTCGGACACCAAATCGAGAAACAGGGACTTCTTCTCGCCCGCCGCCGATTTCTCCATCAGCCAGATGTAACCCACTTGATGCGTCACTAGCGAGGCGTCGGGCTGGCCGGGAATTGGCCAGAATCCGGTCAATCCGGATTCCACACCATCAATACGCGGGGTGGTGAGCTTCTGCTCAAAGAAGGGCGTGACCTTCGCGGGCGTCACCAGTTCCGGAATGTTCGCGGGCATTCCGTGATCGCTGGTCAACGTGTTTTCCGGCTGGCGCAGGGTAATCAGGTACTCGATCAAATCGTTGAATTGCTGGAGCGTCAGCCCCGCTTGCAATCCCTCGGGCATGAGCGAGAGGCTGCTGCCTCTCATGGATTCGATGTCCTGCTTGGCGATGTGAACCATTTTGCCGTCGGCCCCCATCAGGTCCACGCCTTTGTCGTTCAGTTGTTGCTGAATGCCGGTGTGTTCCTCCCCGGACTTGGTGGTGACGATAGTGGTGGTGTAACCGACCGCGATGCTGGCCGAGGGTTGAAGGATCGCGTCGATCAAGTCGGGCCGGGCGAACTTGTCCCCGATGGCGAAGAGGTCAGGGCCCGCCTTGCCGCTCTTGCCATCGACGGTATGACACTTCGCGCAGGCGAGTTTGGACTCGTCAAAGAACAAGGCCTTGCCGCGCGCGGCGTCCGCTTGCTGTGAAAGCGCGAATCGCCGGTAATCGTCCAGCGACGGCGCGCGGCGTTTGTTGGCGTTCGGCTGGGCGTGAACCATCGTGAGGCCGCAAAGACACGAAAACACCAAGCCAAGGGAAAACAGGGGTTTTTGCGAAGTTTTCAATTGAATGCGGGGAAGGTGTCGTCTGGCGGCTCGCCGGTCTAGTATTTTCGCAAGGCGGACGGGGGCAAGCTGGCCGCGTGCCAAATCAAAAATCTCTGAACTTTACGCCCGGCTGGTTTTGCGTACACTCGGCGCATGGTCGCCCTGAAGTCTAGCAGGCTGTTTAGTGGCCTGCTTGCCGCCGAATTGACCGCCGTCGAGCAAACGGCGGAGATCCGGCTTTATCCGACCGGGCGCACGGTTTTCCGGGAAGGGGACAACGGGGACGGCATTTATGTGATCATTGAAGGCTGGATTCAGATCTCCGCCGTGGTGGGACAGGGGGAGCGGCGCGCCCTTTCCCGTCTGGGGCCGGGTGACTTTTTTGGAGAGATGGCGGTGCTGGACAACGAGCCGCGCTCGGCGACCGCCATGGCCGAGGAGGAGACCAAGGCTTACTTCATTCCCCGCGAGGACTTGCTCGCGATGCTGGAGCGGTCCCCCCGGCTGGCGGTGAGCCTCGTGCGCGAGTTCAGCCTGCGGATGCGCGACTTCAACCGCCGTTACATCCAGGAGGTCTTGCAGGCGGAACGGCTCACGCTGGTGGGCAAGTTCGCGCGCTCCATCGTCCACGATTTCAAAAACCCGCTCAACGTCATCGGCATTTCCGCCGAGATCGCCGCGATGCCCGCCGCGACGAACGAGATGCGCAACTCGGCGAAGGACCGCATCCGCAAGCAGATCAACCGGCTCAGCACGATGATCAACGAGCTGCTCGAGTTCACGCGCGGCTCCCAGGCCACGCTGGTGCTCGCGGACACGGATTACGCGGGCTATGTCCAGCAATTGGTGGAGGAACTGCGCCCCGAGCTGGCGGTCAAACCGGTGACTCTCGAAGTGGTGAATCCGCCGCCCGCCATGTCGGTGCTGCTTGACCCGGCGCGGCTGGCGCATGTCTTTTTCAACTTGATCAATAACGCCGTCGATGCCATGCCCGACGGCGGCAAAGTCTTTTTGCGTTTCAAGGTGAGTCCCACCGAGGTGATCACGGAAATCGAGGATACCGGCAAAGGGATCGCGCCCGAAATCCTTCCCCGCTTGTTCGAGGCTTTTGCCACTTATGGCAAGGCGCAAGGCACGGGACTTGGCCTCTCCATTTGCAAAAAGATCATCGAGGACCACAAGGGGGCTATCACCGCCCATAGCGAGCCAGGACGCGGCGCGGTCTTCGCCTTCACCCTGCCGCGGCGCGGTTAGCGGCCCGCCGCAGTCGCGGGAAGATTTCGGGGATAATTTTTCTCACCACGCATGAACCGCATCCGCTTGCTGCCCGAGCATGTGGCAAACCAGATCGCCGCCGGCGAGGTGGTCGAGCGGCCCGCCAGCGTGGTGAAGGAACTCGTTGAAAACGCGCTGGACGCCAAGTCCACCCGCGTCACGGTGGAGATTCAGGCGGGGGGCCGCAGCCTGGTGCGGGTGACCGATGACGGCGTCGGGATGAGTCGCGACGACGCGTTGCTTTGCCTGGAGCGCCACGCCACCAGCAAGATTGGCCGCGCGGAGGATTTGGCGGCAATCACCACCATGGGCTTTCGCGGGGAGGCGCTGCCGAGCATCGCCAGCGTGAGCCGGTTCACGCTCACGACGCGCGAGCGGGACAGCGAGTCGCCGGAGGGCACACGCGTGGTGGTGCAGGGCGGCAAGATCGTTGAGGTCAAAGCTGCCGGCTCGCCAACGGGCACGACGGTCGAGGTGCGGCAGATTTTCTTCAACTTGCCCGCGCGCCGGAAATTTTTGCGCAGCGAGGAGACGGAGCGCGCCCACATCCAGCATTATCTCACGGTCGCCGCGCTGGCGAATCCGGAGACCGGCTTCACTTTCATCGACCAGCAGCGCGTGGTATGGCAACTGCCGCCAGTAAGTGTCGATGCCGGGGACCCCGATGCCCGCGCCGCCGCGTTGCGCGAGCGATTGCGCGCGCTGCATGGCGCGGAATTGAAACTCGTGGGAGTGGAGTATTCCGTCGCGCTAGAGCCGGTCGCGGACATGCTCGCGGACGCAGCGGAAGAAAATGACGCTCCTGCCGCCGCGCCGGTGCGGATCTGGGGTTTCATCGGCGCGCCGGGCGTTTCGCGCGCGACACGGGAGGATCAGCATCTGTTCGTGAATCGTCGGCCCGTTGAGAATCGCGGGCTAAACTTCGCGCTGCTGGAGGGCTATCACACGGCGTTGATGAAGGGCCGCTTCCCGGTCTGCTGCCTGTTCGTGGAGATTGACCCGGCCGAGGTGGATGTGAACATTCATCCCGCCAAGCGCGAGGTGAAGTTCCGACACGAGGGTGCAGTGCGGCGCATCGTCGCCCAGGCGGTCCGCGAGGCGCTGCTGAAATTTCACGACGCTCCGGCAGTAGCCCCCTCCGTGACGCCACCATTGGTCGCGCGGACTACGCCGGTCGTCCCGGCGCCAAACGCCTCGCGTCATCTGGAATTGCCGTTGCCTAATCGTCCCGTCGCGGACTGGCCTTCGCATCCGCTTCCGAATCCCGCCTCGCCGCCTAGTGCGCCAAAGCGCGCAGAAGCGGAACCGCGCATTGAGACCGTGCCGTTGCCATTGACCCCCGCGATCGTATCCCTGCCCGGGCGTTCCGAGGCGGCATCGTCGCAAGGGGCGACCACCGGGCCGGTCCCGCTCTTGCGCGTGCCGCTGCGGCTGGTCGGGGTGATTGGCAAATTGTATGTGGTGCTTGAATCGGATCGCGGCCTGGTGTTGCTGGACCAGCACGCGGCGCACGAGCGGATACTTTACGAGCAAATGCTGAAGCGGCTCGAGCACGGCGACGCGCCGTCGCAGCGGTTGCTGTTGCCCGAGACGGTGGAACTCTCCCCACGCGACGCCCATTTTCTGCGCGAATTGCTGCCGTCGCTCACGCGGCTGGGCGTTGGCCTGAGCGAGTTTGGCGAGCACACCTTCATGCTCGACGCGTTGCCGCCCTTCGTGAAGACCGCCGACGCGCGCCGTTTTGCCCTTGAGTTGGTTGACGAACTGCGCGCGGCGGGAGACACTGTGAACACCCTGAGACTCGGAGAGCATACTGTCGCCAAGACTGTGTGCCGTCACGCGGTGAAGGCGAATGATTTTCTTTCCGGCAGGGAGTTGGAAAATTTGGTCGAGGATTTGCGCCGGTGCGAAATGCCGTACACGTGCCCGCACGGGCGGCCGACGCTGATCGAGATGAGTTATCGCGAGCTGGAGAAAAAATTTGGCCGGTCGCAATAGGAGAGTGTGTCGCGCGACCGGTGTTGTTGCGCATGACGTTTTCACCAATCCAGTCCCAGGGGAATCGAATACTGCTGTTGGCGGGCGTGCCAGTGGTGACAGTGCTCCTCGCAAGCCTATGGTGGTCGTTGGCCAACGCGCGGGCGCCGCGCGATGCCGCGTATTGGTATCACCAGTTTTGCACGCGGAAGGGCCACGAGCAGGCCGCGGAAGCATTGCAACGCCTCGGGCCGGACGCCCTTCCGCTCTTGGTGGAGGAATTGAGCAAAGGGCCGCCGGCGCCTCAAAGGAAATCCGCCTACTTTCATTTTTGGGAACGGGCGCCCCGGTGGTTGCGCGGCGTGATGCCCCAGCCGGCGCTGCCGCGCCAGCAAGTCTTCTCGGACCTGGATGCGGTTGTTTCCAGTATTTTGACTCAATTGATATTGGCGGGACCCGCCAAAGCGAGGGCCGTTCCAGTGCTGAAACCCTTGCCGGAAATGCCTGGGTTTCCCCACGGCTTGGAGGCCGCCGCCGCGCTCTGGAGCGTGAGCCGCCAGCAGGAGTTGGGATTGCCGTACCTGGCGCGGCAGATGACCAACACAACAATCATGCAGCGGTTGAACGCGTTGAAGAGCGTCTCCCCGGTGATCCGGGGCGCCACAGCGCTGGTGCCGCCGATGATCGGGCTGCTGGAGGGAGAGGATCATGGAGTGGCGTGTTATGTCGCGAATTTGCTGGGACGAATCGGACCCACGGCGCGAGAGGCGCTGCCCGCGTTGCGCCACGCCGCGGAATCGGACCACGCGAGCCTCCGCCAACAGGCAGCCGACGCCATTCTGCGAATCGAAACCGGTCACACCGACGCGCCGCCGGCCGCAGAGCCGGCATCAATCGTGATTCCCGTCGGGCGGGAACGTGCAGTCTTCTAAATTTCTGACGATGTCATCCATTTCTGAAAGGACTAGAACCCGGCCAGTGCTTTGGATTGGCATGTTGATGGGGGTGGTCGCTCTTGGTTGTGTGGCTTGGAGGTTGTTTCACACGCCAAAGCCGCGCGACGCCCGGTATTGGTGTGGCCAACTTGGCACCGCGAAGTGGCATGCCACAGCCAATGCTGAATTGCGAAAAATGGGCGCGCACGCCCTTCCCGTACTGGTGGCGGAAATGAGCGAAGGACTATCGGCGAGCGGAAAGAAATCCGTTTATCATCAATTGTGGGAGCGAATGCCCTCATGGTTTTTTGAACATGCGCCATTGCCGTCAAAATTGAGACGGCAGCAAGGCTTCGGCACCATGAATTCAATCGTGCACGGCATTTTGCTCCAGTTGATTGTCGAGGGACCGGCAGGGGCAAAATCCATTCCCGTGTTGAAACCTTTGGTGGACATGCCGGGTTTTCCGTATTCCGTGGAAGCCGCCTTGGCATTGTGGAGGGTGAGTGGCCAGCAGGAGCTGGGGCTGCCATACCTTGCCCGGCAGTTGACCAATTCCGCGGCAAGCCGGTCGCAAGTATTGAGCCTTGTTCTAGTGGTGGCCGAGGGGGCAACGGCGCTTATTCCTTCCTTGGTGGTTTTGCTGGAGGGAAATGATTCCCTTGTCGCGGGGCAAGCCGCGCTTGTTTTGGGGCAAATCGGACCGACTGCGCGGGTGGCATTGCCCGCCTTGCGACGCGCGTGCGAATCAGACCGGGCGGCTCTTCGTGACAACGCCCGGCACGCGATTTATCTGATTGAACGTTCAGCCTCCTCGCCGGCTGGATCCGAAACACCGGCGCCTTTTCGAGAAGGCCGCTGACACGTGTCAAGAACCTGTGCTATACTCATGTGTCCCATGACTGACAGGTTCGCCAAACGACGATGGTATTTCGTGTGCGCGCCGGTGATTGCGATTCTGCTGGCCCGCGCCGCCATTGGCCGGCGCGATTCCACCCAGGTCCGCGACGCGCGCTATTGGCAAAAACGATTGAGTTTGCCCGCCACGCGGGAAGTCGCGTGGTTTCGATTGAGCGAGATGGGCGTGGAAGCTTTGCCCTTTCTCGCGGGTCAATTGGTAGGCGACGGCCCGGACAACGGGCTGCCCGCGAATGCCGGGCTGTTGTCTTTCTCTGGCGGGGCGGCGAGGGCGCAGTGGGAGACGGGCGTCCTGGTGCAGTCCATCCTTCGCGATCTGGCGGCGGCCGGTCCCGGGGCGACCGGGGCGCTTCCAATCTTAAAACCGTTGCTGCAGCGGGAGAGTTTTCCCTTCCGAATGGCGGTGGCAAAAGCCATTTGGGAAACGAGCTGCCGCGCGGACTTGGTGTTGCCGTTTCTGGAGCATGAAATTTGCACGTGCGTTTCGGGCCGGGCAAAGGAGGCCATGCGCCTGCTCGCCACAATGGAAAGAGAAGCCGCGCCAACAGTTCCGCAACTGATTAGACTGCTCGCCCACCAGGACGTGATGGTCGCCCGCCAGGCGGCGGAAACATTGGGCGCGATTGGCCCGGCCGCGCGCGCCGCGTTGCCCGCGATGCATGAGGCGGCCTTTGCCAAAGACAAGCGGCTGGCTGTGACCGCGCAAGCGGCCATTGAACAAGTGGAGGGCCAGATTGCTCCAATGGTTGACGACGAACCTTTCAGGATTGATTTTCGCCAGAACAAACTTTGGTGAAGGTAGTCGCACGTCGTTTTGTCACAAATGACCCCCGCGTCCGAAGTGCCAGAGATTCCTCGAAAGCGCCGGGAAATCTTCGTGTGGATTCCGGTCGTGGCGTTGATCATCGGCTGCCTGCTCTTTGGCCGGGACAACTCGCAGGCGCCTCGTGACGCGCGTTACTGGTGCCGGCAACTGGGTTCCCGCCGGGAATGCCAGACGGCCTGCGTGGAGTTGCTGAGGCTTGGCGCGGACGCGTTGCCGGCGCTGGCCGAGGAGTTAAATGCCAACACTTCTCCCGCCTACCGGGGGCGGTCGTATTACTTTCGTTTTTGGTCCGGCCTGCCAGCCTGGTTGCGCAAGGCCACGCCCCAGCCGGCCATTCAACCGCAACAGGTGGCTGTGTCCGCCCACGTGGTGACGAGCAGCATCCTGGCCGCCTTGGAGAGCGCCGGGCCGAGGGAGGCGCGCGCCATTCCGGTGCTCAAACCGTTGACGGACAATGCCAGCTATCCCTATCGAAGCGAGGCGGCCCTGGCTCTTTGGAGCGTGAGCCAGCGCCCGGACTTGGTGTTGCCTTTTTTGGAAAAGGAAATCGCCAAGGGAACAGGTTTCCGGCCCCTTACCAGCCTTGGCGCCGCCGGTTATTCCGTCGGGAAGTCCGCCCTGATCGCCCCACAATTGTCCATCTTGCTCGAGGGACCGGACCACGGGATAGCCTGCTTGGCGGCGGAAGTTCTCGGCTCCATCGGGACCAATGCCCAGGCCGCGCTGCCCGCCCTCCAGCGGGCTGCCCGCTCGGGTGACGACCGCCTGGCCCGGCATTCGCAAGAGGCCATCGCGCGGGTCGAAATGAACCCCCCCCCGTCCCAGGAAGGAAACGGAGGGGTGAAACAAAGGGGTGAGCCGTGAGGATCAGGCCGGGGTCGGGTTCGGCAACGCGTCCTCGACTTTTGCGTTCAGCTCGAGGAAATCGAGCACCTTCGCGTTCAGCAACTCGTCCCGGATTTGGGCGATGCCGTTGCGCTCCTGCAACTGCTTCACGAATTTCTCCGGCTTGATCTGGTTCCGCTCCGCGAGGAAAAGAACTCGCTGGGTGACCTCGCGGTCGTCCACGCGAATGTTTTCCTTGTCAGCGACGCGGGAGATGATGAACGCCGCCTTCACGCGGTCCTTCGCGCTGTTGTTCGCGAAGGAGAAAATCTGGTCCTTCTGCTCGTCGAGCATTTCCTTCGGCACGCCGCGCTGCTGGTTCTCGCGCACGATGTCGTACACCACGCTGCGGGTCTCGTTCATCACCACGGACTCCGGCAGCTCGCAGGTGACGCGCTCCAGCAAGGATTTGACAAGCTGGTCGCGCACGGCCCGCTTTTGCTTGAAGCCGAGCTCGTTTTCGAGATCGCTTCGGACGCCTGTCCGGAGGTGATCGAGGTCATTGGCGCCAAAGGATTTGGCGAACTCGTCGTTCAATTCCGGCAATACCTTTACCTTCACTTGCGTGATCTCGACCTCGTAATTGCCCTCCTTGCCGGCCAGTTGCGGGGCGACAAAGTCGTCCGGGAACTTGACGTTCACCGCGCGCTTCTCGCCCGCCTTCGCGCCGATCAATTGGGTGGTGAAACCGGGGATGAACGAGTTTTCCTCGATGTGCAGCCAGAAGCCGCTCTTCTCGGTGAGGCCGCGCGCCGCGGGGGCGAAATCCGTGAGCGGTTTGCCCTCGCTCGTGCCCTTGTAGTTGACCACCACGAAGTCGCCCGCCTCGACCGCGCGGTCCACGTCATTGTAACTGGCGCGCTGGTCGCGGAGCGTGTTGATGGCGCGATCGACATCCGCGTCGGTGACGGCGGCAATCTCGCGCTTCACCGGGATACCCTTGTAATCCGGCAACTCGAAATCCGGCGCGATCTCGATGGTGGCGGCGAATTGCAGAGCCTGGCCGCGCCCGAACTGGATTTCCTCGATGTCCGGGTAGCCGACGACGCGCAACTTCTGCTCGTCGAGCGCCTTGCGGTAAGAGTCCGAGATGAGCTTGCGCTTGGCCTCCTCCTCGATCTCGCGAGTATAAGCCTTGAGCACCAAATGCTTGGGCGCCTTGCCGGGGCGGAAGCCGGGCAGGCGGGCTTGTTTTTGAAAATCAGCCGTCAACCGGTCAAACGCGGCGTCCACCGCCTGCGCCTCCAGTTCCACGCGCACGAGCCTTTTGCACGGCGCCAAATTCTCTACCGTCACGTTCACAAACGATCCTTTCGTGGGTCAAATCCCGGTCCGCGAACACCGTCCGGCGTTCTTTCGCGGAGCCACAGGGGCGCTGAACCTAGCCGTCCCTTAGAATGGGCGTCAAGTGTGGCTTTTGGAGTTTTGGCGTTTAAAAGCGGCCATCAAGGCGCGCTTGTCCCCGGCTTGACCCGGTAAAACCTCGCGTGACTGGTTGTGTTCGTGTCTTGAAAGGTCTTGATGGTTCCGTCTCCATTCACACGCGCCACCACGGCCCATGGCAAATGGTCGAGCGC
>CAZMLP010000630.1:0-3483 GCA_964566745.1 uncultured Verrucomicrobiota bacterium
AACAGGCACGCGCCATGCGGGGCTATTCACTTCGAGAATTGGCGGAAAAAATTCAGGGGGCGGTTTCACATACCGCGCTCGCCAAATTTGAGAGCGGCGATTTGCACCCCGGAAGCGAATTGGTAATCGCGCTCGCGGACGCCTTGCAACAAAACACCGACTTCTTCTTTCGCCCCTTCATCCTTCATTTGGAGAACATCGAGTTTCGCAAGCGTGCCAGCTTGGGCGCGAAGTCGCAAAAGGCGGTTACGGAGCAGGCGCTCGAGTTTTTTGAGCGGTATCATGAAATCGAGGAACTGACCGGTGAGACGCGATCATTCCCCGGCAAACTCGGCATCCCTCCACTGAAAACTCCCGAGCAAGCTGAAGCGGCGGCCAATTGTCTGCGCAAAGATTGGAGTTTGGGATTGGACCCGTTGCCAAATTTGGTGGAACTGCTCGAAAGCAAGGGAATCAGGGTTTATGAACCCGAAGTGAACGAGGACGCCTTTGACGGATTCTCGGCGTTCACGAAGGCCGGACCAGTCGTCGTCATCCGGCGGGGGCTGAACAAGAATCTTTTGCGGAAGCGCATGACGATTGTGCATGAACTCGCGCACATCGTTTTGCCAGTGGACGATTCGATCAAGGAAACCAAGCCACGCGAATGCATCGCTGCGCGGTTCGGGGGAGCGTTCCTAATGCCCAAAGACACCTTTGTCGCCGAATTTGGAAAAATACGCCAAAAGATCAGCTTGGGAGAGTTGGTTGAGTTGAAAGTTAATTTTGGCGCCTCTATTTGGGCAATCATGGTGCGCGCCCGCCAATTGGATTTGATCAGCGAAGCTGTATATTTGCGCTTTTGCAAAGCCGCCGCGCCGTGGCGCGCGAACAAGGAGGAACCCGGCGATGACCGCTATCAAGGCAACGAAACCTACTCCCGTTTCCGCCAATTGGTGCAGCGGGCGCTGGCCGAGGACCAAATCAGCATGAGCAAAGGCGCCTCTTTACTGGGCATCAGTCTCGGCCAACTGAGGAAAGAATTGCGGAACGTCTATGCCTGAGTTGACGGGGGAATGAAAGTCGCCGTTAAAGACGCTTGTGTGCTGATGGATTTGGCAAATGCCGGTTTGCTGGATGCTTGGTTTGGGTTGGGGATTGAAACGCACACGACGGATTTTGTTCTCCGCCAAGTGCGCCAGGAGGAACAATGGGCCACTATATTTCCGCATGTGGGTGGCGGAAACTTAAAGGTTCACAATCTGAATGAAGCAGAGTTGCAACAAATCGTGACCGGGTTTCGGGACTCACGACTCGGGATCGAGGATCATTCGGTCTTGTTTCTTGCACGTAAGCTCGATGCCATTTTGATCACAGGCGATCGCCAGTTACGCATTCGCGCCGGCGCGCTGTCCTTGGAAGTTCGCGGGATATTGTGGATTTTGGATCAACTTGTAGAGAGTGGCCAAATCGAAGCAGGCGTTGCCGCGAACAAGCTGCTCCAAATGATCGACCAAGGAGCTTTCCTCCCGCCAGATAAAGTGGCGGTTCGTCTGCGAAAGTGGCGTCAGGAATCAGACTACAGAGAATAAACGAATCTTCTGCCAATTCCGGCTCAATCCACAAACATGAACTCGTTGGAGAGCAGAAGGACTTGCGCCAGTTGCTCCCAAGGCCCGAGTGGTTTGGGCAAGGCGTCGGGCGGGCCATTGAATTCCTTTTGCGCGTCCCATGCTCGCTTGCCGTAATTCGAGCCAGGCTCCTCGCTCGCGACCTTCAATTTTGGCGCCCAGGCGAACTGGTCGCTGTTCAAACCCGCGTTGTAATCGACAACAAAATCCAAAGTGTCGCCCGTCTGGACTTGGACCCGGGCGACTTTCCCGTCGGCCTTGGAATCGTGCAACGTCCATTCGCCGAGCACGCCGTCTCGGCTCGACACGATCCACGCGCGGATGCCGTCGCCCTCCTTGTGCTCGTGGCGAATCGCCCCGCTGATCGCCAGGGTGAGATTGGCCGGCGCGGTCCAACGACGGATCACTGAATGCTGGAGGTCGTTTCCGGTGTGGCCGCCCTCGGCGGTGATTCGCGCCCAGCCCAGTTTGGTGTCCGGCCAGTCCGGCCCGCCTTGCCATGCCTCGCCGGTGTAATGCGGCAACGCGGTGAAACTCTTCAAGTGGCGGTTGGTCGTGTCGAACTCGCCATAACCGTATTGCCAGGGGGAAGGCTCGGGCTTGGGCGGCTCAAAGATTGGCTCCGCGCGGCTCGCGCTGACGAATCCCAGCGCCTCGCGTTTCTGCATGGCCGTGGGCGGGCGTTGATGCACACGACGATAAAGGCGGTCCAGACGCTCGCCATCCGATTTCGCGTCCGCCAAGTCGAGTGATTTCACCAATGCGCGCGCGCGCTCGGCCACGAACGGGCTGTTCATGAAAAAGAGCGCCTGCTGGGGCGCGGTGGTCTCGGGCCGTTGCGGCGAGTGCATGTCCGGGTTCGCGAAATCAAACACGCGCAACACGCCCGGCATAAACTGGCGGTCAATGAACCCGTACACCGTCCGGCGCGTCGAGTAGGGCGGTTTGAACATCTCGACCGGTTTGCCGCCGAGCGTCGGGTCCAGCTCGCCCGTGGCCGCGAGCAACGAGTCGCGCAATTCCTCGAACTCCACGCGTTGGCGATTCATCCGCCAGAGCAAACGGTTTTCCGGATCAAGCAGCGCGGGCGAACTGGCGAGGGCGGCATTCGGCGCGACCGGATCGCTCGTTTGCTGATACACCGCTGAAAGCAGAATCATCCGGTGCAACTGTTTGAGCGACCAGTTGTGGTCCATGAACCATGTCGCGAGCCAGTCCAGCAAATCCGGATGGCTCGGCGGGTCGCTGCGCAGGCCGAAGTCACTCGCGGTCTTCACAATGCCCGCGCCGAAGTGATGCGCCCAAACTCGATTCACCATCACGCGGGCCGTGAGCGGATTCTCCCGGCTGGCGATGGCCTCCGCGAGTTCGCGCCGCCCGCTGCCGTGCTTGAACGGCTGGCGACCCGGCCCGGCGATCAATTGCACAAACTGGCGCGGCACCTCGTCCCCCTTGTTGGCCGGATTGCCGCGCTTGAACACCCGGGGATTCTTTTGCGCGGGACGGTCGGTGAGGATCACGGCATACGGCGGAGCGCCGGGCGATTGCACGAGCCATTGGTCGATGTCGCGCTGGAGCTTGGCCAGCTCCACGCGGCCGCCCTCGTCAAAGAACCACTCGATGTCCACAATCGCGCCATTCGGCACGGTGGCGGGGGAATCTGCGGCGTAAAGCACTTGCCGCAACTGCTCCCGGGCGGGATTAGGCAACGCGGTGGGCAAGGTTTTAGGCGACGCCCCGCCCGGCGGGTTCGTCGCTGCCTTAATGGCTTCGCGCCACTCCTTGTCCACCGACGCGAGCAATGCACCATAGATTTTCGCGGCGTCGCGCAATGAGGCGGGCGGTTTGGCGGTTAATTCGCGCAACACCTCGG
>CAZMLP010000631.1:0-7413 GCA_964566745.1 uncultured Verrucomicrobiota bacterium
AATATGCCGCGTCGCCGCCCACGAGCGGAAGGAGCCGGTTTCCCGGCAGCAGCGCCCGGCCCGACACCTGGTCCACGACGCGGGCAAGGCCGCCCAATGTCTCGTTGCCTGGAAAATGGCGTTTTAGTTCCTCCGGTCCGCAAGGAAGCACCTCGGTTCCAGTTTGATAGCGCTCCATGGCGCCGCGCAAGAGAACCGCCTTCCGCTTCACCCGGTTGACGCCCGCGACAAAATAAAGGGTGGCTCCCACCAGGGGAGCGAACCAGATGAGTCCGACCCAAAGCGTGGTGGCGCGCGAGTCGCGCTTGAACAGGAGGGCGTGGCCAGACGCGAGAATGGCCATCAACAGCGTCAGCGCCGCGACCAAATAATGCCAGACCTTGGCCAACTCTCCCAGCCAGCTCATATCCACTCCAATAGAGGGAAAAGACCGCGTCCAATCAACTTGTTTGGCGTGGAATCAACCTGGCCCGCGCTTGACGCGGCCCCCGCCAACCAGTTCTCTTGCACTGAACATGGCCTTCTGTCCCAGCGCCTGGCGACCTTGAAAAAGATCGTCCTATTCACTGCTTTCGCCGAGACCCTGACGATGTTTCGCGCGAACCTGATGCACGCCTTGGTCAAGCAAGGATGGCAGGTGGTTGCGTGCGCGCCCGAGGCCAGGCCAGAAACCATCAAGCAAGTGCGGGAGCTGGGCGCGACCTTTCGCGATCTGCGAATCGAGCGGGCCGGGATGAATCCGCTCGCGGATGTCGCCGGGTATTTCGTCATGCGACGTCTGTTGAGCGAGGAGCGCCCCGACATCTTTTTTGCCTACACGATCAAACCGGTGGTCTTCGGCTCGTTTGCCGCCAAGCGGGCGGGGGTTCCGCGCCGTTGCGCGATGATCACCGGCCTGGGCTACGGCCTGATCGGGACGAGCCCGGCACGAAGAGCATTGGCCCGCCTCGTCAAAGCAATGTACCGGCGGGCATTGCGGCATTATCAAACGGTCATTTTTCAAAACACGGACGACCGCGATTTGTTTGTGAACGGCAAGTTGACGCACCCGTCCAACCGCATCGTGCTGGTAAATGGCTCGGGGGTGGATTTGCAGCGCTTCCGAGAAGCCCCGCCTCCTCCCGGCAACACGGTGTTTATTTTGGTGGCGCGTTTGTTGCGGGAAAAAGGAGTGGTGGAATTCGTGGAAGCGGCGCGTGAAGTGAAAA
The DNA here is from genome assembly GCA_964566745.1 of uncultured Verrucomicrobiota bacterium. Taxonomy (GTDB): domain Bacteria; phylum Verrucomicrobiota; class Verrucomicrobiia; order Limisphaerales; family CAZMLP01; genus CAZMLP01. The sequence continues at coordinate 1,209 of CAZMLP010000631.1, forward strand.
AAAAACACCCGCAGGCGAGGTTTCGCCTTGTGGGTGCTTTGGACAAGAATCCTGCTTCGATCGGCGCCGGGCTATTGGCGGCCTGGGAGGCGGAGGGCGTGGTGGAGTATGCCGGGTGGCTGCCGGACGTGCGCGGCGAGCTGGCGAGTTCGAGTGTGTTTGTGCTGCCGTCTTACCGGGAGGGCACACCGCACTCGACGCTTGAGGCGCTGGCCACCGGGCGGCCGGTGATCACCACTGACACGCCAGGTTGCCGCGAAACCGTCCAGGATGGTCACAACGGCTTTCTCGTCCCCGTCAAAAACGCCCCTGAACTGGCTCGCGCCATGGAGAGATTTATTGGAGCCGGGGACTTGATCGCGACGATGGGCCATCGCAGCCGCCTTTTGGCCGAGGAGAAATTTGACGTCGAGAAAGTAAACGAAGTGATGCTCGACGCGTTGGGAATCAGTAAGGCGCCGGAAGCGAAACCGGGAGGCCCTTAATTTAGGTAAGGGGCGTACTCGGGAACGAACTTCTTGATGGCGGCCTTGATTTGGAGCGGGTCCATTTTCGGCAACTCCGCCGCGAAATTGTCCAGATAGCTGTTCACGTCGGCCAGGTTGGCGGGCTGGCAAACGAAACGCATGATTTTGGGGTGAGTGGTGGGCGTGATGTTCTCGCCATGATGGTTCAGCTCCTCGTAGAGCTTCTCGCCCGGGCGCAGGCCGGTGAACTCGATCTCGATGTCCTCCTCCGGCTTCAAGCCGCTCAACTCGATCATCTGCCGGGCGAGATCAACGATTTTGATCGGCTTGCCCATGTCCAAGACAAAAATCTCGCCGCCTTCCCCTTGCGCCCCGCTCTGCAAGACCAAACCGACCGCCTCGGGGATCGTCATGAAATAACGTGTCACCTCGGGATGCGTGACCCGCACCGGGCCACCCGCCAAAATTTGCTTCTGAAAAGTGGGTATCACACTGCCGGAGGACCCCAGCACATTGCCAAAGCGCACCGCCATGAATTTGGTGCCGCCGTTTTGGGACGCGTGCAGGGATTGGGTAAAGATCTCCGCCATGCGTTTGGTGGCGCCCATCACACTGGTGGGGTTGATCGCCTTGTCGGTTGAAATCAAAACGAAGCGGCTGACACCGTGCTCCGCCGCCGTTTGCGCCAAGGCGCGAGTGCCCAAGGTGTTGTTTTTCACGGCCTCGCCCGGTTGCAATTCCATCAGGGGAACGTGCTTGTGCGCGGCAGCGTGGAACACCACGGCCGGCTGGTAACGCTGAAAGATTGCCCGCATGCGAGCGGAGTCAAGAATGTCCGCCACCAGCGGCACGACGATTGAGCCGGCTCGACGCTCAATCATTTCCTGCTCGATCTGGAAAAGCTGCACCTCCGACTGCTCGACCAGCAACAGGTGTTTGGGGTTAAACTCGGCGATTTGCCGGCACAACTCGCTGCCAATGCTCCCGCCCGCGCCGGTCACCATCACCACCACCCCGGAGAGAATATGGCGAATGTTCTCGGTCTCCAGTTCCACGGGGCTGCGGCCCAGCAAGTCCTGGATTTCCACCGGACGCAACTCGCTGATCTTCACCTTGCCCAGTGCCAACTGGTCCAGCGAGGGCACCGTGCGAAACTTCAGGCGGGTTTGTTGCAATACCTTGACCACCTCGCCAATCCGCTTGGCGGAGGCGGAGGGCATGGCGATGATCACCTCGTCCAGCTCCAAGTTGAGCGAGGCCTGCGACAACCGTTCCGGAGCGCCGAGCACCGGGAGGCCATGGATTCGCGAGCGCCATTTGTCCACGTCATCATCAAAAAAAGCCACCGGTCGCAGGCCGAGGCCGCGCTTGGCGAGGAGGTCCTTGGCAAGGCTGGCGCCGGCGTCCCCTGCGCCAACAATGCCCACCCGCTTGGCTGGCCGGCGCGAGCGGTTGGGGTTAAGATAACGCTCCCGAATCATGCGGAAGCCGAGCCGCGTGCCAGCCAAGGCGCCGAGGGAAAAGATGAAGTCACCCAGAATGACGCTGCGCGGGGGCGCGCGCAACGCCCGTTCGCGCGCGGGTTCCCGGGCTGAATCGTGAGTCATGAACCACGTCACCACCAGCAACAACGACGCGAACCCGGTCGCCAACAAAAGCCGCCGCAAATCGGGGATGCTAAAATAGCTCAACAGGCCGGCGAACTGGCCGAAGATGAGCAGCAGGACCACCTTCATCAGCACGATCCAGGCAACGTTGGCCCCAAAATGCACCCGCCAGACCGGCCATTGCGGGTCCCCTCCGAAGTCGAACCGCAGAAGGTATGCCAGCCACAAGCAAGACGCCAACTCGACGGAATACAGAATGCCCAACCCGGCAATGCGCAACGCCAGCGGGTTGCGCGTCGGGTTTGGTTTCACATCAGTAGAGGAAGCCATCGCGACTGCTACGAAGTTAGCGGATTAACATCGGCGCCACTTTAGCCGCAAGTGGTTGCAAAGGCAAACTTAACGGAAGTCACAATGACGCCTCGGCCATTACTTCCGCCACCGTGGTGGCCATCCGGCCCATGTCCGCCTCGGACAATGTCGGGTGGACGAGGAACATCAGCGAGGTTTCACCCAGTTCACGCGCCACCGGCAGGCGCTCCGCCGGTCGCAGGCCCGGAAGATCAAACGCCTTTTCCAAATAAATCTCGCTGCAGCTTCCACTGAAGCACGGGGTTCCGCGCTTGTTGACTTCGCTCATGATACGGTCGCGAGTCCAACCGGGGCGCAAATGCTCCGGTTTCACGAACGTATAGTATTTGTAATAGGCGTGCTCGATTCCGGGGGGTGGAACGGTGACGCGCAGGGCCGGAATGGCGCCAAAAGCGGCGGTCAACAACGCCGCATTCCGGCGGCGGATGGCTGCCCAGCGTGGCAACTTCCTGAGAACCACCCGGCCAATCGCGGACTGCATCTCCGTCAGACGCCAATTGGTGCCAAAAGACTCATGCAACCACCGGAACCCGGGGGCGTGCTTCCGATGATAGACCGCGTCGTGGCTCTTACCATGGTCCTTGTAAGACCACATTTTTTCCCACCACTCCTTGTTGTCGGTGGTGACCAGACCGCCCTCGCCCCCGGTGGTAAGGATTTTATCCTGGCAGAAAGAAAATGCCCCGATATGACCGATGGAGCCAACGTGACGCCCATGATAGGTCGCACCATGTGCTTGCGCGCAATCCTCAATGACGCTCAAGCCGTGAGTGTTGGCCAACTCCATGATCGGCCCCATGTCGCACGGCCACCCGGCAAGATGCACCGGGATGATGGCGCGCGTGCGGGGGGTGAGCACGGCGCGGATTGTCTCGGCCGTGAGATTCTGGCTGTCGCGGTCAATCTCGGCGAAAACTGGTTTTGCGCCGCGCACCACCACGCAACTGGCCGAGGCCAGAAATGTCCGGGGCGTGACCACCACCTCGTCTCCCGGGCCAATTCCCAAGGCATGGAGAGCCAATTCAAGGGCCGCAGTGCCGTTGGCCAGCGCGATGGCGTGCCGCGAACCGGTGTAAGCCGCATACTCCCGCTCAAATTCCCGGCCTTCCTCGCCGGTCCAGTAATTCACCTTGCCAGAGCGCAGGGTGGCGGCGGCGGCTTCGATTTCATCCGGCGCGAAATGCGGCCAGGCGGGAAGGATGGACGACTTGCTGGGCTCCACAGCGGCAAGGGCGGTGCTCATTGATGGAATGGCGGTCTGCAAACTCCCGGTTATTGAGTGTTACCGTTTTTCCGGGCCGGAATCATCACGCTCCGTCCCCATAAATTCTGGCATGGTGGCGTCCCCCTTGGCACTGATTCCTTCCCGCCGCAGCACTCGCCACGCGGTGAGGAACAATATGCGGAGGTCAAGCCACACGCTTTGATTGTCCACGTACCAAACATCCAACTTGAACTTTTCTTCCCATGAAAGGGCATTACGCCCGTTGATCTGCGCCCAGCCGGTCAATCCCGGCCGCGCCTCGTGCCGCCGCGCCTGCCCCGGCGTGTAACGGTCCAAATAACGCACCAGCAATGGCCGCGGCCCGACGAGGCTCATGTCACCGCGCAGAATGTTCAGCAATTCTGGCAATTCGTCCAGTGAACTGGAGCGCAACCATCGCCCGAACGGTGTCAGACGGTCGCCGTCAGGCAAAAGGTTTCCGTTCGCGTCCCGCCCGTCGGTCATGGTGCGGAACTTCATCAAGCGGAATATTTTGCCGTGTTGTCCGGGGCGATCTTGCTGAAAAAGAACCGGCGAGCCAAGCTTGAGTCTCACCAAAATACCGACCACCGCCAGCACTGGAACCCACAGCCACGCGGTGCCTACCACCAGCAAAATGTCGCAAACGCGCTTCAAACCAGCGTGGAGGGGACGGACGGTGATTCTTCCAGCCGGAACGATGTCAACCGAGCCTCCAGCCGTCCGAACAACCAGGCTAAAACAGCCACTCCCGCCACCGTAAAGACCAAAATGGACCAGCCCGCCGTGTCATGGTACGCCTTCAGGGCCTCCGGCCCCCGGGAATGGGCAGTCAAACTCAAGAATAGCGACCGGATGACGTTTCCCAGCACCGCCAACGCGGCCCCGGCGACGAGCAAAAAAATCCGCAGCCCGGCGCGCTTTAGGGTTAAGGCCCCAATGAAAAGAGTTGCCATGATTGTGGATTGAAGGCTCCGGATGCCGCTGCATGCCTCGTCCACCCCCACCACACAGTGCGGCAAGCGAATCAAAGATCCCAGTTTTTCCGCCGGCACGCCCAGCAACCGCAGAACCTCGACATTGATGTCGGCCACCCACGATTGGAGACTGCCAACCAACGGGTTATAAATGGCGGAAGGCATGGGCAAGGCGATCCAAAGAAACAGGCAACCGAACGCGAATCGCCGGACACCGGCCAAGCCGAATACATAATGCACATTGGCGGCGATCACCGCCATCACAGCTGCCGCCAGAACGTTCACGCTGGCCGCTGTGGTGCCAAAGGCGGCCTGGTAAATCTGGACTAGAAAAAGCCCGGGAAATGCAACCGCCATCAGCGCAACCGCCGGCCACTCCAGCCGCAAACGGACCGGTGGACGATGTTCCCAAGCCTCCCACAACAAGTAGCCGCACAACATCACCACAATCCATCCAAACTGAAGGTCAGGATTGTGGCTCCAGAACCAGCTCGTTTTGGCGATCAGCCAAGCCCCCGCCAAGACGGCGGGAAGAAAAGAAAGCGCCAAGCCGGGCGTGGCTTCATCCTTGGGCGGCGCCGCAGGGGGGAGCGTTGCTTCCGGCGCCGCGGCAGCGGTTTCCGGAGTGGTGGTTGTTCTCATGGCGGCCAAGTCCCTAGTTGGAGCGGGCCATTTGCGTGTGCTGGCGAATTTCGCCGGCGTAGTCGGTCAAAGCCAGCAAGCTTGGCAACACGCCTTGCAGCAAGTTGTCCGCTTCTTGGGGATTGGAAGAGTTTACCGGTGTGGAAATCCGCACAAACTGCTTGGGACCAATGAGCGCCCGCCGGGAGGCAAAGGAATCCCAAACTCGACGCCAAAACAAGGTGTCGGTAGCGCGCAAGGTGGCTCCGGTTTTGTCCGCAGCCTCTTTGCGGCCGAGTCGCGCGCCCACGGAAAGATTGTGGTCCAGTCTATAAGGGAGCGGCTGGCCACCCACCAGGCCGGCAAAGTAAACCAGCTCGCGCTGTTGTTGGTGCGCGAACACCCGCCGCTCAAACTTGATGGGCACGCCGTGCACGGTCAACTCCACCACCTCCGGGACCGCCGGCTCCAATTTCCATCCGGCTTCCACCCAGCAACGGTCCGGCGTGTGGGCAAACAAGCCAATTTCGCTGCCGGACTCGGCATATCGCTTGGCCGAGAAAACCCGGACCAGCGCCCCGGCAGGCGAGACCAATTCCGCGCTGTTCAACTCGTCGGCCGCCAGAATTGCCTCGGCGGTTTTTCCCACCGGAATCGAATGGCTTGTCCAGCCGGGCAGGTTGGTCTGGCAGGAAAGCCAATAGCGACCGGTTTGCGCGTCGGACCGCGCATACCAAAATCTCGGAAACAGCCACAAAGCCGCCACCAAGGCGCCAACAACCAAAGGCCAAGGTAGACTCGCCGAGGGTTGGGCCCCCCTCGGATTTGCCGGCATGTCGATCTTTTCGGACATTATTTGCAAATACTGGATCGGTCGCTTTTTTTAAGCGAGCCAACCTCCAGCTTAGCAGGCACTGG
>CAZMLP010000632.1:0-5622 GCA_964566745.1 uncultured Verrucomicrobiota bacterium
CGTCAACCGTCGCAACGCCGACGAATTATTTCTTGTCCGCATTGTCGCCAAGCCCTCACCGCAAAACAGCGAAGCCAACGAAGCGGGCGGTGCATATGTTAATTGCCGGGTGAATGCTGACAACCTCCGCACAGCAGAGCGAATTGCCGTTGACCGGATACGGGAAGAGCAATGGGAACCGGTAAAATTCGACCATTGGGAGATCGTCTGCGAGCGCTGTTATACCGAGGACGCAAAGTATAACGAAACAGATCGGAAAGAATATCTTGAGCGAGTGAGGGAGGCTTTCGAATACGGAATCGCACTGGTGTTCAATTGCTGGCCGAAGGACGCGCCGGATGCCAACGACGAATATTTGTGATGACGGATGCGGAAAGAAATGGCGTCGTGTAGAAATTGACGAAATCGTTCGCCAAAAAAATAACGGCGAAGCCACAAATGCGGCTCCGCCGGTTCTTTCGCAAATTTTCTTTGTTCCGCCGATAGATCAGTCGGCGTCCGGAACCTTCTCCAGTTCCTCCGGCGTCCACGGGCCGCGCTCGCCGACCTTTGCGCGAATCGCCGCCACCTGCTCCGGCGTTACAATCGAGGCGTTGTTGCCCCAATCCTTCCGCGCCCGAACATGGCTGATCACCGCCGCGATTTGCTGGTCGTTGAAAGCGCCACCGAACGGCGTCATCGCCAGACCAGTCCATTCCTGGTCCTTCACTTTGATGGTGCCGCCCAAGCCGTTCAGGACGATACGGATAATGCGGTTCGGTCCCTTCGCTTGCACCCATTCGGAACCGACCAGCGGCGGGGCCAGTCCTGCCCGGCCCATGCCGTCCGCCTGATGACAAAGGATGCAAGACTGGCTGAACACGGTTTCTGCCATGGCCTTGTTGTAGTCGCCCCCGGCGGTCTTCGGCTGGGCGGCTTCGACCTCCTTAACCGAGGCAAACGAGCCGTAAACCTGGTCATTAAAGCCGCCGCCATTGGCGTCCATGTACATCGTGCCCCAATAAAATAGAACCCCAAAGACCGCCGGCAACCAGAGCGGCGCGGCGGCGCGACCGGTGGTCGGCTCGGCCGAGTCCGTTCCCAAAGCAGGATCGTTCTGTTTTTTCTCGTCGCGCTTCATTTGGCGGGCGTGTTCGTCGCGGCGCCAGCCGGGGCATTGGTGCCCTCGGCGGGTTTCGGCAAATCCATCGGAGCCTCGAATAACGGCGTGTTCGCCATGCGGCTCTGCAAATAAGCCACCAAGGCCAGCGCCTCGTGGCGCGGAACAATCTCGTAGCCCGGCGTGGCCAAGGCAGCGGGCAGCTTCAAAGCATCGGGGGAAGGTTGCTCGCCAAGTTTGCGCTTCTCAAAGAGGAACGGATACGGCGGCATCACCGATTTCTGCCCGTCCGGCATGGTGAGGGACGGATTGTAAAGGTGCAGCAACTGGTCATGGGCGTCCGGCCGGCGCAACCCGATGTTGGTCAGGTCCGGGCCGATCCGTTGCGAGCCGATCATCGCCGGGTTCTCGTAAAGATAATCCTGCGCGACCGTCACACGCGGGCCCCAGCGGTTCGCGGCGGCGTCGCTCGCGCGCACCTGCATGGAGTGACAGGCGGCGCAGCCGTTCGCGCGATAAACCTCCGCGCCCTGGCTCGCCATGCCCGGCCGGGCGGAGGGATAAATGGCGCCGGTGGACTCCACCGTCACAGCCGCTTGTTTGCCAATTTGCATCCACGGCGTCAGCACCATCCCGGTCCACGAGGTGGCCATCGCGAAAAAGACCCCCAAAAACAACAGCGGCCCGTGATTCATATGGTCGCCCCCGCGGTTTTGGATTTGGAATTCACCGGCGCGGCGCCAAGGCAGCATTGCCGGGCGCCCTGCCAGAGAAGAGCAACGAGGTTCACGAGCAGCATCACCGCGCCAACAAACAGCAGCAAGTCGCCCAAGGTGCTGAGGCGGAAAAACATCAAGCTGCGCTTGGTGGACTCGAAGAAAGAGACGGCCGGATCATTCAACGCGAAACCTTGCATGATGCCCGCGCCGGTCAGCGATCCCAGATAGAGAATCACCCCGCTCAATGCCGCCACCGATTGCAAGGAAACCAGTCGCTCGATGGGCCAGTCGCCACCCGCCAGGCGAGGCGCGATGTAATAGATGGCGCCCAACAGCGCGAGGCCGAGAACGGCAATCAATCCGCCTTGATGAATCGCGGTGGCCAAATGCGTGAACTCGGCCACCTCGTTCACCGAGCGGATCGTCGAACCCGCCTGCACCAACCCCCACAACAGATAGGCAATGCCTGCCACCAGAAAAAAGCGTCCGCCCGTTTGCTCGCGAATCGCGTCCTCGCGTCCGGCAATCGTTTGCCGGTAATTCATCCCCGCCGCCAAAATCGGAACCATCATCAAAACGTTACTCGCCGTGCTCACAGCCGAGAGCCAGCGGGGAAGCGGCGCGGCGCTATGCACGCCACCCCAGCCGCCCAGCATGACCAAGCCCCAAAAGGTGAACAACGCCATGCCGCGACTCGACAGGGGGCGGCCGGACAATTTCGGCAAGAAGTAGAACAGGATGGCCAGCCCCATCAGGCTCACCCACACGACGGTGAGGTTATGGGCAAACCAGAGCGCGATGGCCGGTTGCACACCACCGCTCACCGGCCAGCGAACGAGCAACAAACGCGCGGAGGACATCGACCACGGCAGCCACAAGAGCGCGGCGAACAGGAACCATTGCGACGGATACAACTCGCGCACCCGCCGGGCGTGGAAGGTGAGGAAAGCCGGGATGCCAATCATCAGGTAAGAGGCGAAGAGCGCGCCGCCCGCGTTGTTTGGCATTTCCAGCCATTCAAAGCCGGTGCTGTTCCCCGCGAGAATCCCACCGATGCCCAGCAGCATGCCCAAATTCCAACCAAGCGCGCCCACCACCGGCAGGCCGGGCAGCTCCAGCGGCGCGCGGCCAAGGCGGGCCATCAACCACAGCGTGACCCCCAGCGCGCCCGGAACCGCGAACCCGTAGGCCAGCATGTTCAGTTGCGCGGCGTGGACCCGGCCGTACGTGAATACAGGGCACTCGGCCAGCAGCGCGGGCGCGTGAAATTTCAGCGAGGCGAGCAGGCCAAAGGCGGTGGCCAGCACCAGCCAGCCGAGGGCGGTGACGAACAACGCCAGCACCGGGGCGCGGCAGGAGCAGTCGATGTCCGCCGGGCTGGCGGGCGAAACGGCTGGCTCCGGGACGGCCGGTGGCAGTTCGGGTGAACTCATGTGGCCGGTGGCAGGGTTATTCAAACTGGCTGGGAGCGGCCTTGACGGCGGCAGTCGCCTTGTCCGCCAAGCCGGAAAGTTTTTTCCTCGCGGCGACCGGATCCTTCCACTCCTGCTCGGCGATTTTCAACGCCTCGGTCACCGGAATGTGAGTAATGCCGCGAGTCTCGTCCACCCACCCGTAACTATTCAAAAAGTCCATGTTCGCCGCGACCAGCTCCTTGAGCGCCTTCGACCGGGCCTCGGCACGGGCGTGATCCGGCAGCACCGGCGGGTTATGCTGGCGCACGAAGCGCACCATGCCAGCCATGACGACGAACGTGCCCACAATGCCGACGATATACGCGCAGACACGGGCACAGGAGCAACAAGAACCATTGCCATTGCTCATCGGGCACCTCTCGGGGTTGAAAAATTAGAACGGCTCACTTGGCCCCTCCCTTCGCGGTTTTTTTCTCGGAAACCGTCGGCACATAAATGTCCAACGCCTCGGCCATGCGCGGATCCTTCAACGGATAGGGCGGATACGCCGTGTATGATTTGACAAACATCTTGCTGATCAAGCCGAGCATGAACAAGAAGCACGCGATATCGATCCAGCTCAGATAAAACCCGCCGGGCCGGGAGATCGGCAAAATGTTGAACGCCATGTCGGTGAAATGCATGAGCCACGCCCACGCCGCCAAGGGCACCATGATCGCCAAGGTGTGCTTCACGTCGATTCGCAGCATGACGAGAAAGGGCAAAAAGAAATGTCCGAAAATGATCAGCAGGCCCATGTCGTGCCAAGTGCCCTTGTCGCGTTGCAGATACCAGAAAGTCTCCTCGGGAACATTCGCGTTCCAGATGATGAAATACTGGCTGAACGTCACGTAGGCATAAAAGACCGTGAAGGCGAAGAAGAGCGAACCGAGAAAATAGACCTGCTTTTCGCGAATCACATCACGCAACTCGCCGTGCCGCTTGAGCACATGCATGATGACATAAATGGTCGCCAGCGTGGTCCAAACGCTGCCGGCGAAATAGTAAACACCATACATCGTGGAGAACCACTCATGCTGGAGCGCCTTGTCCCACATGATGATCGCGAAGGTCAGGCTGAACGCGAAAGCGAACACCCCCCAACTGGCCAGCACGCGCATGCGACGGGTCGGCTCGGCCGCGCCGGTTTGGTCCTGTTGCAACGACCAATAACGGAAGCGGGAGGAAAGGAACCACCACACCGCCAGGGAAATCACCGAAACCAGGTAAAAACCACCGGTCGTAAACAGCGGCTGCTTGGCCTGCAAGGCATGGTCCTCCGCAGGAGTATGGCTCATCCACGGATACATCTTGGGAGCCAGAATCGCGATGGGAATGAACAACGCCGCCATGACCGGAGCCAGGCAAGCAAATGCCTCGCTGATGCGGCGGATCGGCACCGACCAGGCCGCGTCAAAAATGTGATGCACCAGCACGAGGAAGAGTCCACCCAGGCAAAGGCTAAGGAAGAAAACGAACGACAGCAGCCACGAATACTGGAAGGTGCGGGTGTCCATCACCGCGCCCAGCACGGCGCCGAGGCCACCGACGCCCATGAGCACCATGGGGGCTTTCTTCCACTTCGAGAGATCGAGCGCCGGGACCGGCGCGGCAGAATGATGAGCACCCATAGGTTATTTTTTCAGGGAGGCCCGCACGCCTTGCGGCACGTCGTCGAGCGTCGCCAGACGGCTCCGTTGCAAGGCGCGCAGGTAAGCGATGACCGCCCAGCGATCCGGAATCTCAATCTGCGGGGCGTAAGAGCCCATGTTGTTCTTGCCGTTGGAAATCGTGTTGAAGATCTCCCCGTCCGCCATCTGGACAATTCGCTTGTCGTGCAGGTTGGCGATGATCGCCATGCCAAACTTGGTGGTGATGCCCTTGGCATCCCCTTGCGCGCCGTGGCAGGGCGAGCAATAAATGTTAAACCGTTGCTGGCCGCGCGCCAGCAAAGTGCTGTTCACGGCGACCGGCAGGGTTTCGACGAAATTGGTCGAGCCCGGGACGTGCCCGGTGTTGAACACCGAGTCCTCATAAGCCTGGCCGCGGGCCACAGTGCCCGGGACTTGCAGCCGGGAACTCATGCCGTCGGCAAAGAAGGAGGACTGGGTCTCGGGACGCAGCTTCGGCTGGCGGTCCATGTCCGGGAAAACCTCGATTGGCGGGCGGCGCGATTTGTCGCCGCGAAAACCGGCGACGCCGACCACCACGAGGCAGAGCAGAATAAAGGCGGCAAAGAAGTAACGCATTATTCCTCCACCTGTTCAATGCGCTCGCAGCCGGTGGATTCCAGCAGCTGGCGGGTTTCGGTTGCCGAATATTTGGGATCGGTCGTCTCGATCACGATGAA
>CAZMLP010000633.1:0-1815 GCA_964566745.1 uncultured Verrucomicrobiota bacterium
GGATGTGGGCCAGCTCGTGGGCCAGAATGGCGTCGAGTTGCGTTGGCGTCAGGCCCGTCAGCGAACTGCCGGGCAGAAGAATCATCGGTTTTAACCAGCCGATCACGGTGGGCACCTCCATCAGGGCGGAGCGCAACAAGCCAACGGGCCGCGTGACACCCAGGCGCGCGCTCATTTCCGCCAGGCGGGAAGTCCACGGTTCGCCGAGCGGCTCGGCTTGCTCGGATCGGAGCCGTTGCAAACGCCACCAGCCACCCGCGAGTCGTATCGCGAGAATCACCACGCCGAGTGCCCAGAGCAACACAACCGCAGGCATGGATTGATCCAGCAAGACTGCCAGTTTTACTAGTAACGAGATGATTGTTGGAGCGGCGGGACTGGACATCGCCTCCGCTGGAACGGCCGGCAAAACGGTATGAACGAACGGGGTTGTGTCCACGGAGGCGCCAGACCAGACTGGTAGTGCAATAAAAGTCACGACTGGCGACAGGGCCATCAGCGCGAGCGTGGCGCAGGCAAGCTGGTATCGCCGCGCGGTGGAAAGATTTCGCCGCAGGCCAAAAGCCACGGCGAGCAGCAAGCCGAGACCGAAGCCTTGCCAGATGAAATGCGCCAGGGTCCAGCCCAGGCGCGCGATGACCGGTGTGTCCAAGTGATTGATCAGCGAGTTCATAGGTTTTAGCGGGTTGGCCCGTCTTCCAAGGTGTCCAAAAGGTTGCGAATGGCCGCGCGCTCTGCGGCCGAGGGTTTGCGGGTGGAAAGGGCTTGCAACACGAGCTTCTGCGCGGAGCCGCCAAAGGCCCGGTCGAGCAAATCATCCAGCAGGCGACGCTGGGTCTCCTCCTCGGCGAGGGCGGGACGGTACACATGGGCGCGCTCCGACTCGTCGCGGGTTACCAGGCCCTTTTCCGCCATGATCTGCAAAAATTTAAGCGTGGTGGTGTAGCCGGCACCGGCGGCAAGCTGCTCGTGGATTTGGCGGACCGTGCCGGGGCCGTGCCGCCAGAGCGTGCGAAGGATGGCCAACTCGGCCTCGGTGGGGCGGGGGATTTTCTTTGCCATGCGGTAAATTGCTTTCGCGACCAATAAATACGAACAGATTCGTAGTGTCAACGAAAAGTTTCGTAATCGAGCGGCACGCCGGGCATTTCGATATACTTGAAAAAATATAACGAGACGACTCCCTTCGCTGGTGTGAAAACGAAACGGGTCGGCGGAAAGTGGCGGGGTTTCACCCTGATCGAGCTGCTGGTGGTCATCGCGATCATCGCGATTCTGGCCGCCATGCTCCTGCCCGCGCTGGCCAAGGCGAAGGCCAAGGCCCGGCAAACCTCGTGCCTGAATAATTTAAAGGAAATTGGCGTGGCCATCGCGCTTTACAAGTCGGACCAGAATGATGTGAACCCGCCGCAACGGTTGTGCCCGGACACACCCAACGACCCTTACGGGTTGACTGCCGGGGTGCCCTCCGGCGCCTCCGCCAACAACCCGCCGCCCACCGGCCCCAACGAGATCTGGTGGGCGCCGTATGATCCCACGCAAGTGCCGGACGGGGCTCTGGGGGCGGGGTTCAAGCTCGGCCTGCTTTCCACCTATTTTGGAACGACCAATATTTTCAAATGCCCGGCGGAAAAACAGTGGCAATGTTCCTATGGCATGAACTACAGCACCGGCAGCCCGGCCGGACAATCCGACGGGTTCATTCACCATAGCGCGGAGATTCTGGTGGTTTGGGATCACCGGCGCAGTCCGGGCTGCTCGGATTCCCGAATCGCCGCGCCCCCGCGTCCGCCGTGGATGCCCTTCGACAACGCC
>CAZMLP010000634.1:0-6517 GCA_964566745.1 uncultured Verrucomicrobiota bacterium
GGACTTTGCAAGCGCGGGCAAAAGCATGCCCGCAAGAATGGCAATGATGGCGATGACCACCAAAAGCTCAATGAGGGTGAAGCCGCCGGCTGACTTAACCGGAAGGCCCAGGGGGCGAGTGAGGGCAGCTTTCATGACGCGCAATCCGACACCGGTATGCTTCTATCACGATTCCAAGATTTGTCCATGCCGGTTTGTGCGTCGTTTTGGTGACGGGGCCAAAGCCCTTCTTCCACCCTCTTCTGTTTTGCTGTGTGGCTCCTCTTCAACCGCATTACAGAACGCGCATGGCTTGATCCAGTTTGATTCAGCGATTTGGGCTGCCGGCCTTTATGCCGAAGCAAATCAGGAACATGTTTTAACAGGCGCGTGTCCGGAAAAATGATGGATTGCAGCCCAAGCTGTGGCCCCGGCCTCCCCTTTGGGGGCGATTCATTGTTTCCCATTTTCGGGATTATTCAATCCCGCTATTGAAATAGCTTCCCCTTCAACCAAACATGGCATCGCTCGCGATTACTCACACAACAGGCTGGTTGGCAAGGTGTTAAGAATCCAACAATTCCGTGGTACAGAAACGGCTGAGCGCCTTGAAATATGCTAGCTCAAACACTTTTCTCCAATATCCGGTTCGCTTACCGGCAAATGGCCAAGAGTCCCGGCTTCACGGCGGTTGCCCTGTTCACCTTGGCGCTTGGCATCGCGGGGAACGTCGTGATCTTTAGCGTGTTTAACGGGCTCTATCTGCGCCCCCTGCCGTTCAAAGAGCCAGGCCGCTTGCTCAATCTCGACGAGGTCGCGCCGAAGTGGAATTTGGAATACACCGGGGTCGCCTACGACGATTTTGACGCTTGGCGGCGGGACAACCAGACCTTCGAAGCGATGGGCGTTTGGACCGATGGCAGTTTCAATTTCGCCCGGCAAGGCAACGCCGAGCGAGTCGAGGGCGGGTCGTTGTCCCACGGCATGCTGGCGACCTTGGCAATCCAGCCGGTGGCAGGGCGCGGCTTTTTGAAAGAGGAAGACCAGCCCGGCGAGGCTCAGGTGGTGATGCTCGGCTATCGATTTTGGAAACGCCAATGGGGCGGTGACAGCAACGTGATCGGCCAGACCATCTCGGTCGATGCTGTGCCGCGAACGGTGGTGGGCGTCTTGCCGCCGGACATTGGGCCACTCGCGCGCACGGACATCTTCGTGCCGCTGGCGCTGGCGCCGGGCAACGAGTCCGGCTGGTTTTTGGAGGGAGTGGGCCGGCTCAGACCGGGTGTGACTCTCGAGGCGGCGAGGCAGGATTTAATTCGCATTCACAAGGCGCAAATCCCGAAGCGCCCGGTGAATGAGATCACCACGCCGCGCCTCACACCATTGCGGGAGCGAATCCTCGGTGATTATCGCGCGGCGACGTATGTGTTAATGGCGGCAGTCGGAATGGTCTGGTTGATTGCCTGCGCGAACGTCGCCGGGCTGATGCTGGCCCGCGGACTGACCCGCGCGCGGGAAATCAGCATCCGGCTCGCGCTTGGCGCGACTTCCGGCGCCGTGGTATGGCAGGTGCTGGTGGAAAGCCTCGCCCTCTCCGCGCTGGGCGGGGCGATCGGCATCTTCCTCGGCCAGAGCTGCTTGCAAGCCATGGTTCGCGCGATGCCGGATCGCTTCCCGGAATGGATTTCCTTCGCGGTGGACAACCGGTTCGCCCTGTTCTGCCTCGCCACCACGTTCCTGACCGCCGCGATCTTTGGCCTGATTCCCGCGCTGAAGATTGTTAGTTCATCGTCCGCACAAGGCGCCTTGCAGGCCGCAAGTCGCCGGGCCACCGGCTCCATCAGCCAGCGTCGCAGCCTCAACACGCTGGTCATCGGCGAAATGGCCCTCGCGCTGGTGATGCTCATCAACGCAGGGTTGCTCATCAAGGCGTTTCAGGCGGTGCAGCGGGTGGATCCCGGCTTTCGCGCCGAGAATGTACTCACTTACCGCGTCTCTCTGCCGGAGGCAAAATACACGAACGCGATGGTTCCGTCGTTTTTTCGCGAGCACTTGGCGCGCGTCCGCGCGTTGCCAGGCGTGAAGGCCGCGAGCGCCGCCTCGCTGGTCCCGTTGGAAGGGCATAGCGGCACGTTCTTTCAAATTGAGAACGCCCCACCGAAAGGCAAAGACGAGCCGGACCCGGTCGTGTTGATCCAGCGAACCTTCCCGGATTACGCCGAGGCGATGGGATTGAAAATGGTCGCGGGCAGGTATTTGGCAGAAACCGAGATGACACGCGATGGGGCGCACGCGGCGGTTGTAAATGAGACCTTCGCAAAATCCGCCTGGCCCAAGCAGGACCCCATTGGCAAACGGATCAAGTATCCCGGAGACAAGTCGGCATTGCCATGGATCACCATCATAGGCGTGGCGCGCGACGTGCGGCAATATGGCTTTGATAAAATGGTTCGTCCGGCGGTCTATCAGCCGTACGCGTACGACGCCCAGCGCGAAATGATCCTGATTGTTCGCGGTGAGAACGATCCCCGCGCCCTGCTCGGCAGCATCCGCGAAGTGGTGAAAAGCCAGGACCCGGAACTGCCGATGTTTCAGATTCGCACCATGTCGGACCGAGTCACTTCCTCGCTCTGGCTGCGCCGTTCGTATTCATGGCTGTTCGGGTTCTTCGCGGCGGTGGCGTTAACGCTTTGCCTCGGCGGGATTTACGGCGTCATCTCTTACACCGTTGGCCAGCGCACGGGTGAGATCGGCATTCGCCTCGCGCTCGGCGCGCGCCAGTGGGATGTGCAACGCATGGTGTTGGCCCATTGGATGCGCCTCGCGGGCGTGGGGATTGCGCTTGGTCTGATGGCTGCGCTTGGCGTCACGCGCGCCATGCGGAGCTTGCTTGCCGACGTCAGCCCGAACGATGTGACGATCTACGCGGTGGTGACGGTCTTGCTGGCGGGCGTGAGTCTGCTGGCCTGCGTGAACCCCGCCCGCCGCGCCGCCAACGTGGACCCGATGGAATCACTCCGGTGCGAGTAACAGTCATTTCGCTCCGCGCGACCGAGGCCGGCCAGCGTATCGACTCATCACATGGATGAAAGGATTTCCTGTTAGCGGAGTCATGACGAGTTGGCGATGCTGGGGCGGTTTCTTAGAGTTTCGCCGATGGAGCGGAGGTTGTCCGTTTACGAAAAAGAAGAAGCCCATGTCTTTCGTCACCGACACGCTAAATGTCCCTCGTCCTGCCAGTTGTCTGCCTAAATACTAACGACAGCCCATGTGGACGGGCATTATGCCTCCGTCCTGGGTGCGATCATAACCCGGCCACTTTCTTCTGGAGAAATATCATGCACGGGGTCCATAAAAGACGAACCGGAAAGAGGCGTGTCGTCTCTCTCCCTGCGGCGGAAACCGGTTGCAGGCATGCCAATCAATAGCGGCTCAGCTGCGGGGTGCATTCCTCCATTGGTCACCTCTTCCGATCACGTGCAGTTAAAACCGGCGCAATCAAAACCCGGAACTAAATGTCAGACGCCCGCCGCGTCGATCTCCTGGTAAGCGTCGCGCAGCCACATCTTCACGCGTTGGCGGTCCATCATGCCGAGCCCCGTGGCTTCTTTGTCGCTTGCGTTCTTCGCCGCCCAGAAGCTGCTGCTGGAAGCGTCGATTTTGTTAATCACGGAGTCGTGCAGATGTTTGAGTGAAACCAGCTTGGCACCGACGGCCGTGGCGCGCTCAAGCTCGCCAGATTGCTTGAGAATGCCAAAATCGTCCCCGCGGATTTGATTCAGAACAAGAACGTAACGAAGCCGGTCGCCAAAGCGGTCCAGCAAACGCTTCAATAAATCCACCGAATCTTTGCCCGCGTCCATCACATGCCAGTAATGGATGGCCAGGCCGTTCTCGCCGGCCAGCTCGAGCACGCCCGACTCGTCCATCCATTTCACCAGCGGGTCGTGCGTTTGCGCGGCCAGATCGACTAGCACACGCCGGTCGGGCTGGTCCACGGCGGCCTCGATGATCGCGTCCAACGATTCGTAGCGATCCACCACAACCGGGGACGCGTAGCCGGCATAAAACCGGGTCAATGCGCCGTGCGAGCGATCCGTGTCAAAACCAAGGAACGCCAGTTCCTTGTCGATCATATATTGCGCTAGCACGCGAGAAACCAGGGATTTGCCCACGCCGCCCTTTTCACCGCCGATTAAATGGATATTGCCCATATTGTGAGGAGTCGAAGTTCTTGTATTTGCCGATGGGGCAGCAGATTTTTCGCCGCCCGTTATCAATTTGCGGGGTGCGCGGCAGCCCTGGCCGTTGACCGGCAGCATCGGGGTTTTTGATGAGCCTCAGTAGTCCCAGGGATTTTGCGGACCGGTTGAATCATTTGAAGAAGAATGTTTCCGGGCAAGGGAAAAGCGGGTGGTTTTCCATGAATAAATTGATGGATACGAGTACAGGGACCGGCGCTGATTTCCACCGTCACAGGTTGAAAGGAAGCCGGTTCGAGAGCATTACACCATCCTTTTCCATCCGGGGAACGGTGGATCACCGCTGATGTCTTCCGGGTAAACAAATTTCATCGGGGCGGTGTCTAATAGGTGATGAATGAGATTGGTGGCAGCTTGCTGGAAAAGGGAACAAAGCCCAAGCTGTCCAAACCGTGATTTGTTTCTCCATTGGCGAGCGAGAGCTGCGCGAGGCGTCGCGACGCGGTCGCACCTACCGGGTGCGCCTGATTGCCGCGTCCCTGGCGGTGGTGGTCGGAACATGGGTGATTCTCGGTGACCATGTCCGCCAAACCACTGCGGGCGGCGGGAGCTTGTTCGTGATTCTTTCCGGTCTCGCCTTTCTCTTCACTCTGTTCGCGGGGGTCTTCTTCACGGCGGATTGTCTTAGTTCCGAGAAACGGGAGGGAACTTTGGGGTTGCTGTTCCTGACGGATTTGCGAAATGGCGATGTCGTGATCGGCAAGTTGCTGGCGACCTCCTTGGACGCGTTTTACGGCGTGTTGGCGGTGCTGCCGGTAATGGCCCTCCCGATGCTGGTGGGTGGTGTGACGCTGGACCAGTTCTGGCGAATGGTTTTGGTTCTGGCAAACACGCTTCTCTTTTCTCTGTCCTTGGGACTGCTGGTATCAGCCATCTTTCGCAATGAGCGGGTGGTAATGGGAGTCAGCTTTGGATCGCTGGCGTTTTTTGGTTTTGGACCAGGCATGATTCAGGCCCTTGTGTCACGATTGCAAATAGGGCCAACGCTTAAAACAATCACCGGTCTGGCCGGGTTGGGCCACGGTTATTACTATGCCCTGGACATAAATTATGCGACCGGACGCTCCCAATTCTGGTCGGGGCTCAAATTCACCCACGGACTTGCCTGGCTGTTGCTGTTCGGCGCGAGTTTCTGGCTCGGGCGCGCGTGGCGTCGCGACCTGGCCCGGGGCAATCCCCAGTCCGGCTCCACCGCGCTCGAACTGTCGGCGGACTGGTCCAGGCTGGCGGCGTTGCGGGATGCCCATCCATTCGACTGGCTGGCCAGTCGTGGTTATTGGAAACGTTATCATTTTTGGCTCGCGGCGGGAACGGTGTTGGTGGTGTGGGGACTTGTCTCCGCCGGAGCTCCCTTAATCGTTCTTTCCCCGGCAACTTTGGGCGCGATGGGATTGATGCATCTGTTGCTGAAATGCTGGCTCGCAGCGGAAGCAAGTCATCGTTTCGCCACGGATCGCGCTAGTGGCAATCTCGAGTTGCTGCTCGCCACCCGTTTGACCCCGGCGGATCTGTTGCGTGGCCAGTTAAGCGCTTTACGCAGGCGGTTCATCGTGCCGCTTGCGGCCGTCACGTTGATGGATTTGGTTGTTTGCGGACTGGCCGGCGAGATTGAGATGAAGTCCGGAGCCGGTGGGATGAAAACCATGCTGACAGGTTTCCTTTTGTGGATGGTGCTGTTGGCGGATCTTTATGCGCTCGCCTGGGTGGGAATGTGGAGCGGGTTTTCCACCGCCCGGACGTATCGCGCGATCTTGTCTTGCCTCGCGCGAGTGCTGCTGGTTCCGGCAATGATCTTCGCGGCTCTCATTTGGCTGACTGGCCCGATGGGATCGCAACTCCCGGTCCTCGCATTGGCGTGGCTGGCGATCACCATCATCACCAACCTGTTCTTTTGGGTCTCGGCCACCACCTCGTTGGAGCAAGGGTTTAAACGCTTGAAGCTTGGGGAAACTGCGGACCACGGAATGATTGATTCGCCCGACAGAGGGGCCGATTTGACGAAATTGGTTTCGACCGTTGGCGAGAGATAGGGCTGGTCACCAAACCGTCTGCTAATTGCCACGTTTGCGGTGTCCCGCAATCCGCCACGGCGGCGTTTTCTTTGGTTTTCGGCGGTAAAGAGATCGCAAACGATTCACAACTGCCTATCGCTTGCTCGCCAAATCCTTGATTCCCAGCGCAATCAGCGCGACTCCCAAACCCGAAGCCACGACAAGCAGCAAGCTCAGGGTCATGGCCGAGACGGTGGTGTTGAAGAGCTGGGTGTTGGAGCCACT
>CAZMLP010000635.1:0-1747 GCA_964566745.1 uncultured Verrucomicrobiota bacterium
CTGTGGAACTCGCGCCGAAGCTGAAACGGATCGCCGAATCCGCCTCGAAGCCCGCCGATTTGCGCATTCACGCGCTCTGGTCGCTGGAGGGTTTGCACCAGGTGGAACTCGGCACGTTGCGCAAATTCCTGGCGGACTCGAATCGCAACGTGCGCCGCGAGGCGGTTCGCGCCTCCGGAATGCAAAACTTCACCCTGGAGCAGGTGCTGGATTTGGTGGAGAGCCATGCCGAGGATATTGATCCCGAGGTGCGCTCCGAGATCATACGCACGGTCGGCGCGTATGGCGCGCCGGACATGCGGGCCATCACATTGCTCGCGCGCATGGGCAAGGAGCCGCTGGCCAGGCCCACCGGTCGCGCGACCTTTAACGGCAGCACCATCAAAATTAGCGCGGCCTACGAGCGTGAGTTCGAGCGCTACTTGGTGCGGGCGCGGTTGGAGAATCATCCAATGGCCGTCGCGGCGCTGCTTGATTCCGAGGCGGGCAAGGCGTTGCCGCTTGAGAACCGGTTGCTCTGCACTCTCGCGCTCGATCCGCAAACCTCCGCCCCCCGCCTGGCTGAAATGATCGGCAGTTTAACGCGCCCGCCGGAAGAGGAGGAGATTGGCCGGCTCGCGCAATACATCGACATTCCAGCGGCGGGCAAAGCCCTCGGCGAGTTGTTGCAAAAGCCCGCCACGCGTCGCGCCACGCTGGACTCGCTGGTTCGCGCGCGCGGCCGTCTCGATGGCGGGCGATTGGCGCCAGTATTGGCGGCTTCGGCCAAGTCAATGTGGGCCGGCGACAGCAGCGACGAGGCGCGTGATTTGTTGATTCGCGCCGTCTCGGCCTATCGATTGGCCGCGCTGGAGCCGGAACTCGTGGCGCTGGTTGCCGACGCGAAGCAACCGCCCGCGCGCAAGATCGCTGCCGTGCGCGCCCTGCGCGAGACGGGAGCGGAGCAGGTCGATTTGTATGCCAGTCTCGCGCGAAACGGTCGCGAGCCCGCGTTGGCGCAAGAGGGGTTGATTGCCTTGGCGTCGCTCAAGGGCGAGCGCGCCTCGAACTCCGTTCTTGAACTGTGGCCCTTGCTTACTCCCGGGCAACGACGCTCGACCTTGGAGCGTCTCGCCGGTTCCGCCGCGGGCGGACAAACCGTTTTGCAAGCGGTGCGTGGCGGCGTGATCGGCAAGGACGAGCTGGACGGAACCACGCTCGACAAGCTGTCCCTTGTGCTGGGACAGAACGAGCAACTCGCGGCGTTGACCAAAGAGCTGACCGGCGCCATGCGACCAGTGTTGCGCCTGGACGGGGCCAAAAATAGTTACGTGAACACCAAGCTCGAGCTGGCCGGGCCGTTCACGGTCGAGACTTGGGTGAAGCTGGACGCGGGCATCGGCAACGAGGATGGCATTCTCGGCGGCGGCAACAGCGCGGACTTCAATTTCTACGACAAGAAATTCCGTGTGTACGCGGGCACGGGCGCGGGAGACCGGATCGCTGCTCGCAGGCCGATTTCCCCGGACGCCTGGACGCACGTGGCGGCGACGCGCGATGCCAAAGGCGCGTTCCGCGTATATATCAATGGCGAGCTGGACAACGACCAGTCCCAGCCGTTGACCATGACCTTCACGAATCTCGACGTGGGGCGCACGCTGGCGGCGGGCAACGGCACCAGCGGCTGGTTGAGCGAGTTCCGCGTCTGGAATCGCGACCGGACAGCCGATGAGATTCGCGCCGCGTTTGATCAAAGCTTCGAGGGGGG
>CAZMLP010000636.1:0-2068 GCA_964566745.1 uncultured Verrucomicrobiota bacterium
ACGGCCAGGCCTTCGTCATCACCTACTCCGGAAAACTCTCCGGCGACACCATCACCGGCAAGTGCGCGTTCGACGTCAACGGCCAGCCCCGCGCGCTCAAATGGGAGGCCAAACGCGCTGCCGTCCAGGCAGCCGCCAGCGGCAACTGGAACACCGCGCTCATCCTCGCCGACGGCAACCGCATTGAGGGCTTGCTCAAGCTGAAGCAGGAGGGCGACAAATTAACCGGCGTCACGGTTCGCAACGAAAACGAGACCACGATCCAGGACGGCAATATCGTCGGCGACGGGATCGCCTTCACCGTCGTCCGCGAGCGCGACGGCCGGAAAGTCACCGCCAAATACAAAGGCAAAATCACCGGCGACACCGTAAAAGGCAAAGTCGAGTCCGACTGGTCCGGTGACTGGCAAACCCTCGAGTGGGAGGCCATTCGCGCGAAATAGTTTGCGGCCAAATATAATGCTCCTCAAAAAGTTTCCAAAAGTTCCCTTAGAGCAAATTAAATGATTATGTAGCCGCGCGCCGGCGGGGTGGGCTCCCCGGAAACATAGCCAGGCAGGCGCCAGGCAGGGACGGCTCGGTGAGCCGTCCGGGCAAATCTGGGGCCACAGACAAAAGCCTTCGGCGGCGCCGTTGGCAAATCTTGCTGCTCGGACGTTCCCGGACCGGTCGGCGACCGGTCCCTGCCAAAAACGGCCACAGATCTAATTAACTCGCTCTAACTCCCGACAATCTCACCGGCATCGCATCCCGTGCAATCCGCGGTTTCCCGGAGTTGAAAGCGGTTCAAGAAAAACTGTGGTCTTTGGTGGTAGGGACCTCGCGCTGCGAGGTCCGCGAACGTCCAAGCAGCAAGATTTGCCAACGACGACGCCGAAGGCTTTTGTCTGTGGCCCCAGATTGGCCCGGACGGCTCAGCGAGCCGTCCCTACCTGGCGCCTGCCTGGCTATGTTTCCGGGGAGCCCACCCCGTCGGCGCGCGGCTACATAATTATTTAATTTGCTCTATAGCGATTCAGTTAAAACTGTGGCCTTTTTAGGTAGGGACCTCGCGCTGCGAGGTCCGTGAACGTCCAAGCAGCAAGATTTGCCAACGACGACGCCGAAGGCTTTTGTCTGTGGCCCCAGATTTGCCAGGACGGCTCAGCGAGCCTTCCCTACCTGCCGCCTGCCTGGCTATGTTTCCGGGGAGAACATCCCGTCGGCGCGCGGCTACATAATTATTTGATTTGCTCTAACGTTCGCACGCGCGGGAATTGAAGCTATCGCACCAACCTTCTTGATTGTGACCTCGGGCTCGCCCGGACGCGTCAGCGACGCGTCCCTACCGCCAGAGGCCATAGATTCATCCGGGCCAACGGGTCCGGTGACGCTCAATATTTTCCCTCTTCGGCACGAAGTATCTCGTCGCGGGTTGGCATCGCGGCTTGCGCGCCTGGTCGTGTGACCGAAATTCCGGCGGCGGCAATCGCGAAACGAATGGCGTCCTCGACGGATCGTCCCTCGGCGATTGCGGTGGCGAAGCAGCCGGTGAAACAATCCCCCGCGCCGACCGTGTCAACCGCCTTCACCTTCGTGGCGGAAAACCACCGCACCCCATCCGGCCCCGACCAGCACACACCCGCGTCGCCGCGCGTGACCAGCACATGCGGCACGCCATCGGCATGAAGAGATCGGGCCGCGGCCGGCAAATTCCGGCGGGAACGGGTGGGAACGCCCGTCAGCGTGGCGAGCTCAAACTCGTTGGGCGTGAGATAGGTGACACGGGAAAAAAGGTCCTGGACCAAATAACCCGCCAAGGCGGGAGCCGGATTGAGAATGACCGGGACCCTGGCTGCCGATGCCAGCTCGATCGCGCGACGGACCGCGG
The DNA here is from genome assembly GCA_964566745.1 of uncultured Verrucomicrobiota bacterium. Taxonomy (GTDB): domain Bacteria; phylum Verrucomicrobiota; class Verrucomicrobiia; order Limisphaerales; family CAZMLP01; genus CAZMLP01. Next base: position 1,871 of record CAZMLP010000636.1, read on the forward strand.
GAAGCGGGATCTCCAGTTGCAAGACGAGACAATCGACCTCGCGCAGGACGGGGCGCAACAGGTCGATTTGTTTGGCGGCGAGCGATTCGTTCGCGCCACGGGCCAACGCGATTTGATTCTCGCCTTTCCCGCCGACAAAGATCAACGCGACGCCGCTGGCAGTTTTTTCCGCCCGCGCGACGAGGTGAGTGTCGATCC
>CAZMLP010000637.1:0-1769 GCA_964566745.1 uncultured Verrucomicrobiota bacterium
TTACACAACACCCGGCACGATGTCCAGCCCGGTTTTTGGGCGGCCCAAGGAAGGGTGTTTTCGGCGAGCCGCCGAAAACGGCAGGCCAGCGGCCTGCGCTCCCCAAGGCGGGCGGCGGTGGAGACCGCAGGCAAACGTCATTCGCCCCTCCGGGGCGATGAGGAAAAGAAATGGCGTTACCGGTGGCTGCGCGTCTCACTCCGTTCGCCGCTGGCCACCGGCTACCGTCATTCACCCCGCCGGGGTGAGAAGGCAAAAGACGGCGGGTGTTTGTGAGGGCTGGAAAATGTCGCCCCTGAACGGGGCTGACGGGATTTGGGGATATGGAACTACAAAGATGTCGCGCCTGACGGCGCTGAAAGACGAGGGCATGATAACCGGTGGGTGCGTTCGCTGGCGCGAACTTCCGCACCGGCTACCGTCATTCGTCTCGCCGGGGCGATGAGGAAAAGAAACGGCGTTACCGGTGGCTGCGCGTCTCACTCCGTTCGCCGCTGGCCACCGGCTACCATCATTCACCCCTCCGGGGTGAGAAGGCAAGAGACGGCTGGTGTTTGTGTTGGCGGAAAATATCGCCCCTGAACGGAGTTGAGGAATCAAAAATCACACCGCTACCACCAAAATGCCGCGGCAACGGCGCGGGAACAGTGTTCCGCTGGTGTGCCCCTCTCGGCGCACCACTTGACCGCGAACACGTCCGGCGGTGAAAGCACAGACGGGACCCGGCCCCGAGCCGCGCGCCAGCGCGGCCGGGGCGGGGTTGCTCGAAGATAGCCTATTGTCCAATTGCCTCCACCACCCCGGCGCAACCACCCGCCGCCCGATGACCGCCGAACGCCTCACACGCGCTGCGCGCTTACCTTGTTTACCTTATAGACAACCGGGGCAAATTTCCGCCATGCAGACAACAAAAACGGGACTTTCTGCCAACAGCCCCGAGGAGGTCGAGAAACTGCCCCCGCGATCAAATCTCCAATGCTGCCTGTTATGATTGGCGTGTGGAGTTCAAATCTGTAAATTAATTTCGATTTTGAATTCCTCTGTTTCTGTAAAAGCTTCTGGAGCTATAGGCAGGATCGGCTCGGCGTGCGCCAGCAACGAAACAAGGCGGTCAAGCCTAGTTTTATTTGAGCAATATGTGAAGACTCTCCAGACAAGTGTTTCCCCGCACGGATATGGCGCCGTCGCTTCGCATAGCCAGTATTTATTTTCTAGATTCGCCTTGAGCGATAAAAAATGCGACATGCTTAAGTCAAAAGCGAACTGAACCATCACACTCTCGCTATCAAAAACAATCAATGCGGTACCCGACTTTAGTGACAATCGCCAGATTTTCTCGACATCCATGCATGGGCGCAAAGCACTTCTCAACTGCGTTTTCAACTCGCGATTTGTCACAAACACTTTTTTGGCGCTTGACAGCTGCAATTCGCTCGCACGTTAATCTGGATAAGACCGTCTGGTCCTGGAACGATCGTCACTTGGCAGATTGCGACAGGGACTTTGCCCTGAGGAACGCATGTCACGATGCATAAAGCAATAAACAGTGGTGGACAAGGAACCAACGCAAGCCCAAATGGGTCGATCCAAATCGCGGGCGAGTTGGCCAGATATTCGTAAAGGTTAGCACCTTCGAAAAATTCCCCGAGGGTAATTGGCATCCCATGCCATTCGGAGTGGGAAATTCTCCCCCGGTCTCCAATGGGGTCGTGATTTAGCCACTTCCCGATCCGATGCGGATGACGAGCCGGGTCACGGCGCGGGCGGGT
>CAZMLP010000638.1:0-1502 GCA_964566745.1 uncultured Verrucomicrobiota bacterium
ACGTTGCCGATCAACGGACGACCTTTGCTCAAGCCGTGGCAATCCGAGCCACCGGTGACGAGCAGCCCGTTCTGGGCGGCGATGCGCACGTAATGCTCGGCGTTCGAGGCAGTGTGCTTGGTGTGATAACACTCCAGACCGTCCAGGCCGGCGGCCGCCAGCTGGGGAATCGAGCTGTCCGATCGGTTCAGACCGGGATGCGCCATCACCGCGACCCCGCCCGAATCGTGAACCAGATCAATCGCCTCGCGCGCGGACATCTTGAACTTCGGCACCCAGGCGGGCCGGTTCTTTTTCAAAAACCGCTCGAAAGCCTCGTCCAGCGTTCTGCAAAAACCCGCCTGCACCAGCGCCCGCGCGACGTGTGGACGCCCCGGCGAGCGGCAGTTTGCCAACTCAAACACAGCCTCCGCGCGCAACGGGATGTTCCATTCATTCAGCCGCGCCACCATCTCGCGAATGCGGTTCTGGCGCACCGATTGAAAGCGCGCCATTTCGATGAGCAACTTGGGGCTGGAGGTGTCGAGGAAATAGCCGATCAGGTGCAGCTCGTCGCCGCCCAACTCCGCGGTCAACTCGCTGGCGGCAATGAACTCGATGCCGTGCACCGCGCAGGCGGCGCCCATGCGCTCGCAACCCTCCACAGTGTCATGATCGGTCAAGGCAATGGCAGAGAACCCGATGCGGCGCGCCCGCTCGGCCAGTTCCTCCGGCGTGAAAGTGCCGTCGGAAAAATTGGTGTGCAAATGGAGGTCGGCGAACCTCATAATCAGGCGGTTTCTCCCCGAAGCACCATCGCGCCGACTTTTGCGGCGGCGCTCATTTCACCACGCGCGCCGGGCGCATCAACTCGCCTTTGAACCGGTCCAGGATGCCGTTCACAAACTTGCCACTGTCCTGGGTGGAAAATTTTTTCGCGACATCCACCGCCTCGTTGATGCTCACCACTGGCGGAATGTCCTCGCGATGGAGCATCTCGTAGATGGCCAGCCGGAGGATGTTGCGGTCCACCACGGCCATGCGGCGGATGTCCCAGTTCGCCGCGAATTTCTGGATTTGGGCGTCAATCTCCTCCCGATGCTCCAGGGTGCCGCGGATCAGCGGATCGGCGAAGAGCCGGATGGCCGCCTCCTCCGTGCTCGGCGGCGGCAATTCCACCCGCTCGTTCCAGCGGGCAATGCCTTTTTCCTCGGTGATCGCCGCGCTGCGCTGGGTCTCCCAGAAATGGTTCAACGAATCCTCCAGGTTCTCTGGCGGATTCAGGTCATACTGAAACAGAAATTGGACGGCGCGCTCGCGCGCCTCGCGTCTCGTGCCCACAACCCGAACATGGAACAGAAGCCGGGAGTGCGGAAGTAAAAATTTCCGGGACTCGGCGGTAGTGAGCCTCCACCCAAAAGAGCGCCGCCCTTACTTGCCCGAGGATGAATCGGAATCGCGCGCGGGTGTGGCCTCAAAGGTGACAAAGCGGCTGCGGGGAACGGCAAACGTCAGATTCAATT
>CAZMLP010000639.1:0-2033 GCA_964566745.1 uncultured Verrucomicrobiota bacterium
AACGTCCGTTGAAAGTCGCGATCCACGTCAGCGAACCGTTTGCCGACAATCCCGTTGCGCGCCACGAGCACCAAATCCACCGGCGCGGAAAACTCGTGCTGGTGCAGGCGGAACGCCTCGCGCAAAAGCCGGCGGGCGCGGTTACGCGTCACCGCCGGACCGATCTTGCGGGAGGTAATCACGCCGACCCGCGAGTCGCCGGGGGCTTTCACGGGTTGCCAGTTGGCAATGAGGCACGCGCCAGCGATTCTCCGGCCCTGGCTTTTGAGCCGGGCAAAATCGCGTCCTTGCCGTATCCGGGACCGGCGGGGAAAACGCAACGGCGGAGAGTCGGCGGGCATAGGCGCCGGGCCGGGATCAAACCGGGGTCAGCTTTTTGCGACCGACGCGGCGGCGGTTGGCCAGGGTGGCGCGACCGCTCTTGGTTGATTTGCGGGCAAGAAATCCGTGCTGCCGTTTGCGGCGCATCTTCGAAGGTTGATACTGGCGTTTCATCTCTAACTTTCAGTTTAACATGCGTGGCTTCAGCCACTTCCGAACAGCCCCAATACGGCGCGCGGAGGTTCCTGCCGGAGGCAGGGTGCGCGAGAATATCAGTGAAACCGGGGGTGTCAAGCGCCCCACCAATGGAAAGTCATTGAAAATCGCGGGGTTCGGGCGGTCAGGCCTTGTCGTTTCGCCCCGCTTGGCGGTGCAAATCGTAATAGTAAAGCGCGACCGTCACCAAAGCATGGCCAATCTTTCCGGCCCGGACCAACTCGGGAATCTCGGCGATGGGCACCAGCCGGGTAACCAAATCCTCGCCCGAGTCAAACTCCACGTCATGTCGCAAATGGCAATTCTCCACGAGAACGGTGTAACAGACATTGCTCATGATGGCCGGGTTCGGGAAAATCTGGCCGATCAATTTCGCGTTCTCACCCTCGTACCCGGTTTCCTCCCGCAGCTCCCGCACACCGGTCCCCACCGCCGAGGTCTCGTGGGGGTCCATCATGCCGCCAGGAATCTCCAACTCCACCGTGTTCGAGCCGTGCCGGTATTGCTCGATCATCACCAGTTCCTCATTCGGCGTCACCGCGACGACGTTCACCCAGTTAACGCAATCAATGACGTAGAAGTCGTGCTCGTTACCCGTGCGCGGCGAGACCTTTCGGTCCGACCGCAGGGTGAAGATGCGAAAATCGCCGAGCGGTTTTGAGTCCAGCAAAGGCCAAGGTTTAATCATGGGAAGGAATTCACCGGCCAAGCTCTTTCGCCGCCCAGCCTTGGCGCATCAGGCCGAGCAGGTGAATCATTGCTTGCTCGTAGGTTTGGCCCTTTTGCTCAACAAGCTGCCGGGCGCGTTTGTCCAACTGCCCGGCCATTTCCAACGATTTGTCGGCCGGGCAGCCCAAGCCGACGAGGGCCTGGGCCAGTTCCTCGACCTTCATGAGGCAGGGCGGGGATCAGGCCTGTTCCGCCGGCACGATCTTGATGCTGGTCACGCCGACGCGCGAGACCGGCTTGCTCTTTTCTCCACCCCCGCTCATTGCGGTGGGGGTGTCGCCGAGCTTGCCCAAGACATCGTCGCCTTTAATCACGGTGCCGAAGGCGGTGTATTGACGATCCAAAAAGCGGGCGTCCGCCAGGCAAACAAAGAACTGGCTGCCGGCCGAATCGGGATTTTGCGAGCGGGCCATCGAGATAACCCCGCGGACATGCGGGCGCTCGTTGAATTCCGCTTTGATCTGATAGCCGGGACCGCCCGTGCCCCAATAACGTTCCTGGCTCGCGTCCTTGGTGAGCGGGTCACCGCCCTGGATCATAAAGCCTTTGACGATACGATGGAATGCCGTCCCATCGTAGTATCCCTCGCGGGCAAGCTTTTTAAAGTTCTCGACGGTCTTCGGAGCCACGTCGGGCCAGAATTCGATGACCATGTCGCCGGCGCCGGTGCTGATCACCGCGACTTCTTTTGCAGGGGTGTTTGCCATGATAAATTAGAGGTAATGGGTTCGACGAATCGTCACTTGACCGAATCAGCCGGCACGATG
>CAZMLP010000640.1:0-12648 GCA_964566745.1 uncultured Verrucomicrobiota bacterium
GGAGGAGGCGGTTCATCACTATGAAAGCGCGCTGAAGCTGAATCCGTCCGACGCCGACGCGAAATTTAATTTGGAGCTAGTGAAGAAGAGGCTTGAGGAGTTGAAAAAACAACAGCAACAAAAAGACCAATCCTCGGACTCTGACAAGCAAGACAAGGACAATCAGAACAAGCAGCAGCAACAGGACAAGGATCAGCAAAAGCAGAAAAACAAAGAGAACCCGAACCAGCAGGAAAACAAGGACGACAAGGGCAAGGGCCAGGACAAAAAGCAGAACCAGGACGAAAAGAAGCAAGACCAGTCCAAAAAACAGGAAGACCAAAAAAAGGACGATCAAAAGTCCGCGCAGAACCAGTCTGGCCAAAAAGACAAGCCGGAGGACAAATCAGGGCAACAAGCCAAACAGAACCAGGGCCAGCAGGGGCAGCAAACCAATGGCGCGCCAGGCGAGGCCAGCATGGCGATGGGGCAGATGACCCCGCAACAGGCCAAGCAGATTCTCGATTCCCAAAAGGGCGAGGAAAAGGCGCTATTGTTTATTCCCCCGGAAAAGGCCCGCTCCAATAATCGTGTCTTTAAGGACTGGTGACGACGGGCGACTTGGACTGTCCATGAATTTTGTGATGCCGGAACCAACAGGGAATGAACCCAAGAGCGGCAGGACGCGCCGGTTCGTCTGGCTTTTACTTGCTTGCCTGGGATGGCTCGCGGTGTTGCCCGCGCAGGCGGCAACGGTCAATGCCACGCTTTCCGCGGAAACCGTGCCGGTGGGAGAGGGGGTCACCTTGACGTTGAGTTTCGAGGGTGGCTCGCCTGATAGTCCCCCGCCGGTTCCTTCCCAGCCGAATCTGCGAGTGGATTATGCCGGGGCCAACCAGCGGTTCGCCATCATTAACGGCCAATCCAGTTCCGGGGTGGATTTCAACTATAACCTCAGTCCGTCCCAGCCCGGATCGTACACGGTGCCATCGTTGTCCTTTACCGTGGGGGGCCAGACGCTCAGGACACAGCCCCTCCGGCTCACGGTGGCAAAGGCCGCCGAGGTTCCCAATCAAATCGCTTTTCTGCGCCTGCTTGTGCCGAAGGACCAAGTCTATGTCGGCGAAATGTTTTTTGTGGAATTACGGCTCTACATCCAGGCGGGCCGGGTGGAGCAGATGCCTCAATTGGCTGGCGAGGGCTTCACGTTTGGAAAAATGCCCCAGCCCGGGGCTTCCTTGGAGACCATGGGCAACCAGCGTTACAAAGTTTACACATTCCGCCTCGCTGCCACCGCCGTGAAAGCGGGGGATTTGCAACTGGGCCCGGCGGAGACCCCCGCCTTGTTGCCCGTGGCGTCAAATCGTCAACGGCAAAACCCGTTGGAGGCTTTCGAGGACAGCATTTTTGGCGGCCGGGTGTCGGAACGCCGGGTGACATTGCGGAGCGAGAGTAAAACAATGAAAGTGTTGCCCCTGCCCGCCGACAATGTGCCGGCCAGTTTCGCGGGCGCGGTTGGTCAATTCACCATGAGTGCCACGGTTGGGCCGACCAACGTGAGCGCGGGTGATCCCATCACCGTGCGGGTCCGCATCGCCGGTCGCGGAGCGCTCGACTTGGTGAGCCTCCCGCCACAAGAGGCGTGGCGCGAGTTCAAGACCTATCCACCCACCAGTCAGGTGAACCTGACGGACGCCTTCGGAACGGAGGGCGTGAAGATGTTCGAGCAGATTGTGGCGCCGGAAAACGCCGAAGTGAAAGAGCTTCCGGCATTGTTGTTCAGCTACTTCGACCCTGAGGCGCGCGCCTACAAAACACTCACTTATCCCCCGACACCGCTGACGGTTCGTCCTGCCGCCGCCATTGCCCAGCCCACGGTTCTGGCCGCGACAAAACCGGCCAACAGCAACGAGCCGCCACCGGTTCGAGACATTGTTCATATCAAGGCTGATTCCGGCGCCCTGCTGGCCATTCAGCCGCCACTCGCGCTGCGTCCCTGGTTTTTATTGCTGCAAGGCATTCCTTTGCTGGCGTATTTCGCCGCGTTCGGCTGGCGCAAACGGGGCGAGCATCTCGCCAGCCATCCGCGACTGGTTCGCCGGCGGCAGGTTGATCAAACGATCCGCAAGGGGGTGGTTGATTTGCGCCGTTTCGCTGATGCCGGGGATTCAAACGCCTTTTTCGTCGCGGCCTTTCGTCTCTTGCAAGAACGGCTGGGCGAGCGGCTTAACCTGCCGGCGGCGGCGACCACCGAGGCGGTGGTGGAGGAACAGCTTCGCCCTCGCAAGGTGGATGAGAAATTATTGGGCGAGTTGGCGGAACTGTTTCAAGCCTGCAACCAGGCCCGCTACGCGCCGGTGCGATCGCAGGCGCAACTCGCGTCGTTGCGGGAACGCGTCGAGGGGGCCTTGGAAAAACTGGGACGACTGGAGCTCGATGCAAAATAACTCCTTCCCCGCTGCCATTGGCGGAAATTATTTGCCGGGTGCGCGTGGCCTGGTGTCCCGAACGTGGGTTCGATGGTGGGGCTGGCTAGTGGTGGCACTAATTCTTGGCATCCATTCCCTGGTCCGTGCCGACGATTCCGCCAAGACCTTTGAGCAGGCCAACAAGCTCTACGAGCAGGGCAAATTTGCCGCCGCGGTCACGGCTTATGAAAATCTCGTGAAGGCGGGGCAGGTTTCACCCGCGCTTTACTTCAACTTGGGGAACGCTGAATTCAAAGCCGGGCAAACCGGTCTGGCGATTGCAAACTATCTCCGCGCCGAACGGCTGGCGCCGCGCGATCCGGACATCGCGGCCAACCTGAAGTTCGCGCGTGGCACGGTGTCCGGCGCGACTGCCCCCGGCGGCAGCCGTTGGGCGAAGTGGGTGGAGCGCCTGACCGTGGACGAGTGGACCGTGATGACTGGCATCGCCGCCGGCCTTTGGTTTCTCCTGCTGGCGGCAGGCCAGGCGCGGTCCAGCTGGCGCCAGTCATTCCGCGGTTATACCGCGACCGTGGGCGTGGCGGCGGGATTGCTGGCGGTTGTTCTGGCGCTGGCTTGGCGCGAGCGCTTTGGCAACAAAACAGCGGTGGTGATCGCCCGCGAGGCGGTGGTGCGGTTTGGCCCGCTCGAGGAATCACAAAGCCACTACACCGTCCATGACGGCGCGGAACTCGCGGTGCTCGACCACAAGGACGCCTGGCTGCAAGTGGTGGATGGCGCCGGGCGTTCCGGCTGGTTGCTCGGCAAACAGGTGCTCGTGGTCGATTGACCTCTTCGGATCAATTGCGGTTTACACCACAAACTCAAGTTCCGGCGCGCGGGGCGTGATGCCTTGCTCGAAGGCGCGTCTCAGAAACCTTCTGATCGATTCACGACCCCGCTCGCCGTAATCCAGCGTCCAGTGGTTCACATACATGCCCACAAACTTGTCCGCAAGGTCGCGGCCCATGTCGCGCGCGAATTGCAGCGCGTGCTCCACCGCCTCGGGACGATGGTCCAGGCTATATTGAATGCTGGCGGTGAGGATATCGGAGATGGTTTTGCGCGTCGCGGGCGCGTGCCGCTTGTGAATGACGTTCCCGCCCAAGGGCAGGGGAAGCCCGTCGTTTTCGCGACCCCACCAGACGCCCAAATCCTCGCAGACCACCAGCCCCTCGTTGCGATACGTGAGCTGCCCTTCGTGGATGATTAACCCCACGTCCGCTTGGCCCGCGCGCACGGCTTGGAAAATCTGGTCGAACGGCACGACCACGTAATCGAAATCGCGTGCTGGCCGGCCTAGCCAAAGTTGCAGGGCAAGAAAGGCGCTGGTCATCGTGCCGGGCACGGCGATCCGTTTGCGGGTGATCTGCTCGCGCGTGAACGGTTGCTTCGCGACGAGCATTGGACCGTAGCCGTCGCCCATGCTGGCGCCGCTGGGAAGCAGCGCGTATTGATCGCAGACGTGCGCGTAGGCGTGGATGCTGATGGCGGTAATGTCCAACTCGCCGCGAGTCGCCCGCTCGTTGAGCGTCTGGATGTCCTGCAAAATATGCTCGAAGCGGAAGCCGCCGCCCGGGATCAAGTCCTTTGCGAGGGCGTAAAACATGAAGGCGTCGTCCGGGTCGGGCGAGTGGCCAAGCGTCAGCGTTTTGGAATCTGCCATGCGCGCCGAAATTACCGGTGACGAAGCGAATGTCGAGCGATGACTCGCGCCTAAGCCTGCGGCAAGCGGACCTCGATTCCGTACTTCGGCGCGACGGCGAGCAGCTTTGCAACGTCTTGTTGCGTTACTGGCGCAGGAGATGAATCGAACGAGGGCAGGGGGTGGGCGATTTCCTGGATGAACGATTCAAATCCCGCCGGCGAAGTTTGAATTAACATTCGCGCGGGCTTGGTGCTCTCGTTCTTGAAGGCATGAACCATGCCGCGGGGGATATGGACAAAAGACCCGGGCCGGGCGGCAATTTTTTGATCTTCCAAAAAGAAACTTATTTCTCCCTCAAGGACAAAAAACGCCTCTTCCTCACGCGTGTGCAGGTGGGGCGGCGGCCCGCCTCCGGGCAACACTCGTGATTCGAGCAAGGCGTACGCTCCGCCGGTTTGCGCGCTGCCTGCCAACAAGCGATAGACGTCGCCCACAGCGGAGAAAACGGCGCCGCCATTTGGCGGGACAACCACCGGCGGAAGTGGTGAAAGACCAGTTGGTTTCGACGACGATGTTGCCATCGCGCCGAAATAGCCGGGGTTCACCCGGATGTCCAGCGGCGATTGGAAGCGCCGCGCGTCAAATGGCAAATCAGCGCCAATGGCCGGGTGAATAATGGTAACCACGCCGACCGTGATTCCAGCGGCCATCCACCCACACCGCGCGAGCGTGCGGTCGCGCATAATAATGGCCCGGCTCCCATGTCCAACGGTTATGCCAGCCCCAGTGGCCGCCGACCCATACGTAGTTGGGCCCGGGTGACACAGGGATCACCTCGACTTGGGGAGGCGGCGGCGCGTCGTACACCTCGTAGCTTCCACCGACCTCGGTCGCGCAACCCGCCATCAACAAACCGGCGCAGATCACCGGCAACATCCCTTTCATTTTCGCATTCATGGATTGGTGTTAGCCGAATCCATGCCGCCTCCGTTTTCGGCCGGACGGATTCCATGCAATCTATTGCATTGCAATAAAATGCGACTTTACATGTCGCCACTTTGGCGATCCAAAGTGGCACCGAAGAATCTGCAAAACGGCAACCAGGGCGGGTGGCGAATTGCATGAATACCCATGAGCCAGTAACCCGAGATTACCTTGCTCACGTCGCCCCCATAATGGAACAGCGACTTATGCCCGCCGCTCTTGAATGGACGCGAAAATATCCGCGATCACCTCGCCGCGCGGTTTTGCGCCCAGGCTGCCTTTGCCATGAACGCGGACTGCCACGTTGCCCGCGTCTTTCTCGCGACCGCCGATGACGAGCATGGTGTGGACGCGTGATTCCTCGGCCCGCAGGATTTTGCCGTTGATCTTGTCCGTGCCATAATCGCCCTCTGCCCGCACCATCCGCCCGCGCAACTCGGTCACAATGCCCTTGGCGTACTCCACGAGCGCTGGATCGTCGCCAATGGTCAGCACCCGCACCTGCTCGGGCGCCAGCCAGAGCGGGAAGTTGCCCGCGTAATGCTCGATCAGAAACGCGATGAAACGCTCGTGCGTGCCGAGCGGCGCGCGATGAATGCAGAGCGGGGTCTTTTCCGTGTTATCGTGGTCTTTATAGACAAGGCCAAATTTCTTCGGCACGGCGAAATCGACTTGGTTCGTCGCGATGGTGAACTCGCGACCGGCCACGCTCCAGACTTGCACGTCGATCTTCGGGCCGTAGAACGCGGCCTCGTTGGCGACCTCGACATAGTTGATGTTCGAGTCGATCAACACCTTGCGCACCATGTCCTCGGTCTGCTTCCACAATTCCGGCTCGTCCACGAATTTTTGCCCGAGGCGGGCCGGGTCATGTGTGCTAAAGCGCATCTGGTATTTGTCGAGGCCGAAGATCTTGAAGTATTTCAGATACATCTCGTTCACCGCCTGGAACTCGGCGGCGAATTGCTCCGGGGTGCAATAAATGTGCGCGTCGTTCATCTGCATGGCGCGCACGCGCATCAGACCCTGCAACTCGCCGGACTGCTCGTAACGATGGCAAGTGCCATACTCCGCGAGGCGCAGGGGCAGGGCGCGATAACTCCGCGGCTCCGCCGCGAAGATGCGGTGGTGATGCGGACAGTTCATCGGCTTGATGTAATAGCGGGTGAGCGGAGCCATCGCCTGGGCGATTGGTGACGACTCGACCGCGGCGGAACTGCGATTCTCATCGAGTTCCATCGGCGGGAACATTGATTCCGCGTAAAGTGGCAAGTGCCCGGAGGTTTTGTACATCTTCTCCTTCGCGAGCAACGGCGTGCGGACGCGCACGTAACCGGCTTGAAACTCCGTCTCTTTCGCCAGCTTTTCCAGCTCCTCGATCAGCACGCCGCCCTTCGGCAGCCAGAGAGGGAGGCCGGGCCCGACATAATCCGAGTCGAACGCGAAGAGGCCCATCTCCGCGCCGATCTTGCGATGGTCGCGACGCTTGGCCTCATCCTGCATCTTCAGCCAGGTTTCCAGCTCCTCCTTGTTTTTGAAGGCGGTGCCGTAAATGCGCTGCAACTGCGGATTTTTCTCGTTGCCGCGATAATACGCGGCCGCGACCCGCAAAAGTTTGAACGCCTTGACGTTACCCGTGCGCATCACATGCGGCCCGGCGCAGAGGTCAACGAATTCGCCGTTTTGGTAGAATGAGATCGCCTCGCCCTCGGGAATGTCACCCAAGCGCTCGACCTTGAACTTCTGGCCTTTGCCCTCGAAGAAAGCCCTGGCCTCGTCGCGCGTCTTGATCGACTTCTCGAAAGTCTGATTTTCCTTCACCACCTTCCTCATCTCCTCCTCGATTTTGGTGAAATCATCGGGGGCGAAGCGGTGGGCCAGGTCAAAATCGTAATAGAACCCCTCGTCGGTCGGCGGGCCGATGTCCAGCAGGGCGTCCGGCCAGAGGCGCAGGACGGCGGTGGCAAGGATGTGCGCGCAGGAGTGCCGGATGCGCTGTAGCTCGTTCATCTGCTCGCGCTGGTCGAGAGTCTTGCGTTGGACGTCAGTTTTTGCGGCTTCCATAAAGTCTGGTTGTGTCGTGATGGCGCGGTAAAAACCACTTATGCCGTCCGGCGGCCATTTCCGTAAACAAAAACGCCTCGGACGGGTCGTGCGAGGCGTTGGCGTTCACGGGGTTAGCCGTGAACGCTAGAAAGTGGTCGTTGTGCCAATCAAATGCATCGTTCGCGGTCAACGTAGGAAATGCCGGTCGCGTTGGCAAACGCAAAGTCGTCCGTCTTCCGCGCAAATCTGCATGGCTTGATTGGCCTTGATTCGTCGCGATGGTCGCGCCGGGAACCAGTGGCCGCGTACGCCGCGCGAACTTGCCGGCCGGCAATGCTCTTCCGGGATTTCGGCATGGCTTTTTCGGGAGCTCGAAAAAGCCGTCATTGATGGGCAACAGGTTACGCATTCGCCGTTCCCGGACGGATCGAGCAAGGGGGTGACTTAAAATGGCTTAACTGGCCCAGGCGCCATTGGCGGAAACGACGCGGAAAAGCCGGCTCGTCAGAGCCTCGCCCCACCATCGGGGACCAATCCGCCTGCTCTCGTTATCTAACTTCATGGTCGTTGCCCGGGCCCAAAGCGGAACAACAACCTTGATTTGGTTTGATTGAGCTGGATTTGATCTTTTGCTCGCATGGCCAGGATTGGTTGAACTCGTTGCCAGTCAACGGATAAAGCGATGAGGAGTCGCCGGGTCGTTCGAGAACGGGGCAAGGCTTGATTTTGCCTGCTGACGAGGCGCGTCCCCAAGTGGCCATCACCCGCGCCTGTATCGCGCGGCTTGAACGACTTTGATTCAGCGCGATGGTCGTGCCCTGCCAACGCGTGACGGGGTCGCCGTTTGTATCCAGCGCGTGAACTTGAGGACCAGCCATATCTTCCGTGATTTCAAGCCGGCGCGATGTCCGCTTGGCTGGATTGACCTTGATTTTCATTAAACACGACCGCTTGCCGGCCCGTAACGCCGGCAGAACGAGAGTCCCACGAGTTTTTCATGCGACTGGCCTTCCGGGGCGGGACGGTTTGCCAACGAGTCGCCGGGAGGAATCCAGCCTCTTCCTCACGCAAGAAAACTTACCACCCTCTCAACCAATTGTCCAGCTCGGTGCGATTTCCGGCGAAGAATGGTTAAAAAAATTCTGCTGCCGTTACGGGAGGAAAGTTTCCCTTGGCCACGGGTGCATCTTGGCACTGCCCCGGGGCTGTCGTGGGACGGAGGCGAGATGTGGTCGGCGGGCGCGGCAGGACGGCGGTTTGCTTGGGGAGCGCCTGCCGCTGGCAGGCCGGGTTTGGCGGCCCGCCAAACCCAGTCTTTTATAGGGAATGGGGCGAGCAAGAATGTTTTCGGCGAGCCGCCGAAAACGACACGCGAGCCGCGTGTGCTCCCCAACCGGGCCTTCCGGCGTAATCTAGTCTGGCTCGTGGCGGGGGCAGCGCCAAGATGCGCCCAGCGTCCACCCCTAAAAACCGCCAATCTGGACAGTCGCGGCGGGCGCCGACTAAACTAAGGCCATGCCAATCAAGAGAATGGACCATGTCAGTATGGTCGTGGGTGATCTTCCAGCCGCCATTGCCTTTTTCACGGCCCTCGGCATGACCCTGGAAGGACAGAGACCGGTCGAGGGGCCGTGGGTGGACCGCCTTTGCGGTCTGAAAGATGTTCAAGTGGACATCGCGATGATGCGGACCCCCGACGGACACGGGCGGGTCGAGTTGACGAAGTTCCGCAATCCGGGGCTGGTGGCGAGCGAGCCGCCGATGGCGCCGCCGAACACGGCAGGCCTTCGACAAATCATGTTCGCGGTCGAGGACATCGACGAGACCCTGGCCCGCCTGCGCGCTGGTGGCGTCGAGCTTCTTGGCGAGGTGGTGGAATACGAGGACGTGTACCGGCTTTGTTACGTGCGAGGCCCTGCGGGCATTATCGTCGCGCTGGCCCAGGAACTGAAGTGACGCGGTTGTCCAGGCGGAAACGCCGATGAGACTTGGCGGAAGAGTTCAATTAAGTCCGAGACCGCGTGGGGTGGCAATCTCGCGTTTCGAAGCCCGGTGTGTCCTGGGAATGAAGGAGAAGCGACGAGGGCATTTCCAGAAAAATCATAGCAACGCAAAGGCAGGAACGGCGCGTTGAGCTGTCGGTTCAACCTCGCCTTTCCCATACAATTGCGGACCTCGCAGCGCGAGGTCCCAACCACAGGCGAGGCGGGGTCACGCCTGTGGCAATACCAAACCCACTGCATGGTTCCGGCTTAGTGCAAATCCAGAAATACTGTAGCCACGCAAAGGCAGGAACGGCGTGTTGAGATGTGTGCATAACCGAGTATTTCAATAGGAAAACGGACGCCTCAGCGAGGCGTCCCTACCCGGAGAGGCCGCAGTTTTTATTGAGCCGCCTTAATGAATGTAATCGAGGAGGGACTGGCCGAGGATGGTCGCGCCGCTTTGGAGGGCCGCTTTGTAGGCGTTTTGGGTCTGCCCCAGGCGGACCAAGGTCTCGGAGAGGTCAGCGTCGGCTTCCTTGGAGACGAGGGTTTCGATGGAGAAGGAACGATCCGAGGTGACGGAACTGGCGGCGTCGAGGCGTGACTGGAGGGCGCCGTTCGTGCCGAATTGAAAAATGATGTTGTCCTCGTCCTTGGCGAGATTGGCGCGGTCGGTGTTGGCGATCGAGGTGGTGTCCCCGACGGCCAGGTGTTGCCGCAGCGAGATGAGATGATTGAAGAGGTCGGCGCCCACGCGGCTGTCCGTGATCAATCCGCGCGGTCCGGCGCCGGAGGTGTTCTCGCCAATGGTCTGCGCGGTAAAGGTGACGCCCTCCGCGATTTCGGTTTGGGAGGTTTGGGTGTTGCCGTTGTACGCGACGCCGGTGACGTTGCCATTGGCATCGAGGGTGGCAGTGTACGGGGCCGCGCTGCTTTTGGTCCCGCCGAAGAGGAAGTTGCCGCCAAACTTGGAGTTGGCCAGGTCAACGCCTTGCTGGATGAGCTGGTTCAGCTCGGTCGCGTAGGTCTGAAGGTCTTGGGGAGACTTGGTGCCGTCCGCCAGGGTCGCAATCTCGCTCGCGCGATCCGAGATGCCCTTCAGGGATTTCATCGCGCTGTAGGAGACGGTGAGCTGTTGCTGAAGCTGGGTGATGTTGTTTTGGTACTGGCCCACCGAGCTGGACTCGTTTTGCAGGTCCAGCACGCGCCGCATGGCGGTCGGGTCATCCTCGGGAAATTGAAGGCGCTGGCCGGTCGCGGCCTGGGTTTGCAACCGGTTTTGCCGGGTGTTGAGATCGGTCAACTGGTTGACGAGCGCCGTGGGGAACGTGTTGGAGGTGACGCGCATGGCGGTGAGCGGGTTAGGAGCCCGTGTTTACAGATAAAGGATTAGCGTTTCATACCGATGACCGTCTCCAGCATGTCGTCCACCGTCGTGATGAGCTTGGCGGAGGCTTGATAGGCGCGCTGGAACTTCATGAGGTCGGTCATTTCCTCGTCCAGGGAGACGCCGCTGACGGAGTCGCGCTGTTGCTGGAGCATGTTTTGAACGACTTGCTGGTCGCTAACACCCTGGTTCACCGAGGCGAGCGACTGGCCGAACGCCGCGACGGTTTGATTGTAATTCTGGGAGAAAGTCTGGTTGCCCAAGGCTCCGACCGACTGGGCGGCCAATTGGGCCAGGGCGAGGGCTTTCGTGTTATCCCCGGCGGCGCCGGCGGCGCTGGCGGCCTGAAAGAGCGACGGATCGCTAATCAGCGCGGAATTGACCGAGATGTCAGCCGCGGTGCTGCCGTTGAAAAATTTCGCGCCCGTGGAGCCGCCCAAGCCGAAACCGCCGGTGTGAATCGCGTTGACTTGAGTGATGAGTTGCGACGCGAGGGTGTTCAGGCTCCCGCGCAGATTTGCAATGGCGCCATCGCGAGCATCAATGCTTCCTTGAATGCTGCCGCCCGTGAGGGTGAGAGGAGTGCCGGTGCTTTGGGCGCGCACCATCAAGTTGCCCGTGCCCGGATCGTAAGCCTCCAAATGCTCGGCCACACTTGGCCCCTGGACCAGCGAGGTGCCGCCGATGGAAATGTCAATGGCTCCCGTCGAGTCCGGTGTGACATCGACCTTCACCAGCTTGGCCAACGCCTCGATTTTTAACTGGCGTGTGTCCCGGAGGTCATTGGCCGAGCCGGGATTGCCGTTTTCGGTGTTGGAAATCTGATCGTTAAGTTTCGCGATCTCCTGGAGGAGATCGTTCGCGGACTTCACATCGGAGGTGATGGACGTGTTCAGCGAACTGTCCAGCGCGCCGAGGCGCTGGTCCACTGTGTTGAACTTGGAGGCGAGATCCTGCGCCTTCATCAGGAGCACCTGGCGGTTCGCGAGGGAGGTGGGATCGGTCGCGACGCTTTGAAACGCGTTGAAAAGATTCGAGAGATCCGCGGCGATGCCATGCTGGCCGCTGGCATCCGTGGTGGAGGCGCCGTTGGCGGAGGCTTGACGGTCGATTTCCTCGCCAAGGCCGGCCTGGGCGTATTGCAAGGCCGCTTGCTGCGCCTCCAAAGAGCCGGTGACACTGATTTCCACCTCGGTCTGGCGGTCCAGGAGAACATCCCGCATCTGGGTGATGCCGGTGACCTGCACGCCGGTGCCTTGCGGTCCAAGCGGGCTGTTGATGGTGGGGTTGGTGACAATTTGGATGCGCTGGCGGCTATAACCCGGGGTGCTGGCGTTGGCCAGGTTATGGCCCGCGACTTCGAGGCCCTGGCTTTGGGCCTGCAGGGCGCGGGCGCCCATGTTCATTGTGCCAAAAAGTCCAAGCATAACGGCAGTCGCGAAAGGTTAACCGACGGCCTCGTAGAGCGGACGGCTCGGGAGCGAGGGCGCGAACAGCGCGCCCGCCCCGCTATACATGGTGGAGCGATCCACCGGCAGCAACGTCGAGATTAGGCGTTGCATCAGCTCCATGGAGCGGTTGAGCAGCAAATGATTTTGGCGGGCCCGTTGCTGGACGCGCAGGAGCAGGGAGTTGTTTTCCTCGACGAGCGCGTCGATCAGCGGGCGGTAATCTGCGGGCAGCAACAGGGCCAGCTCGGTGAGCGGGGTGTTTTCCGGCAGTCGCCATTCGCGCGCGAGCGAGCGCCGGCAATTTTCCCGGTGGTTGCGCGCCGCGTGGATGGCGGCGCTTTGCGCGTTGATGGCCGCGACGGTGTCGAGAATTTCATCGGCGGCGCGGGCGACCACCAGGTCCTGCTGGCGGTCAAGCAAGGCGAGCATTTCGCCGTAGTGCTTCAATTCCTCGCGCAAGGCCTCGATCAAGATGCGGAGAGAGTCGTTCATTTGGGGGAGACAGACGGCTCCTCGCCGTCCTCAAAATTCACGTCGTCCGGAGGGGGCGACTTCGACAACAACTGCCGGCCCAGTTGTTGCTCGATGCTATCGGCCAGGCCCAGTCCGCCCGAGCGGCTGATGCCGTCGGCCAGCTGGTTCACAATCATGTCCTGATAGATGCCGTTCACGGCGTTGTCTTGATGATACTTGGAATGGA
>CAZMLP010000641.1:0-7899 GCA_964566745.1 uncultured Verrucomicrobiota bacterium
GATGGCCGTGTCCTCCCGAATGGCGGACTCCAGTGTGCAAAGGTCCAGCGAGCCGTCCGGCTCGACCGGCAGGTAAGTGACCTCGACGCCGTGCATCACGAGATACTTCCCATACTTCATGTTCGCCGAGTGCTCCACCGCCGTGGTGACCACGTGGCGTTTGCCAGGATTCATGTCCAGGGCGCTATGGATCGCCGTGTTGTTGCTCTCCGTGCCGCAACTGGTGAAAATGATCTCGCGCGGTTCCGCGCCAATGAGCGCCGCCACTTGCTCCCGGGCTTTCGCCACCGGCTTGGTGACTTGATGGCCAAAGGTGTAGGCGCTGGAGGCGTTTCCCCAGAATTCCTCGAAGAATGGTTGCATCGCGCCAATCACCTCGGGTGCGACCCGGGTGGTGGCGTTGTTGTCAAAATAGTATAGCTTGCGACGGCTCATAACTGCGCGGACAATGACGCGGGCCGGGGGATTGTTCATTTCCCGGACTCACGGCACGAACGATCAAACTGCACATTTCGGTCAAGTGCAACCAGACACTGGTTGCAATCTCGGCCAATGTTGCCGAAAGTTGACAAATTATCGCAGTGGTGGATAATCTAAGCAACTTAATTGACTTACTTATGATTGAGACTGCGGCAGCCCCGAAGGTGACCCACAATGAGGTCATCAAGGAAGCCATTCCGACGCTGGCGGGCAACATCGCCACGACCTTGGCGGACGCAACGACAGACCAGTTCTCCGCCGACGACCAGCAATTCCTGAAATTTCACGGCATTTACCAGCAGGACGACCGCGATCTGCGCAAGACCGCCAAGAAGTTCATGCTCATGGTGCGGGGCCGCATCCCCGGCGGAATCTTGTCCCCGGCGCAATGGTGTGTTTTTGACGATCTCGCCGCCAGGCATGGCAACAACACCTTGCGCATCACCACGCGCCAAAGCATTCAATTCCATGGGATTCTGAAAGGCGGATTGGGCGCGGTGGTGAAGGGGATTAACGAGTCCCTGCTTTCGACTTTGGCCGCGTGCGGCGATGTGAACCGCAACGTCATGGCCTCGCCGACCCCAGCCTACACGCTGGCACGCGCCCAGGTGATTGAGGATTGCAATACCATCGCCATGGCCCTTGCGCCCAAGACGAAGGCTTATCACTCCATCTGGCTGGAAGGGGTGCAGCTCAACCTCGACTCGCCGGAGAACAAGGATTTCGTTGATCCGCTTTACGGCAAGACCTACTTGCCGCGCAAATTCAAGACTGCCTTTGTCGTGCCGCCGGTGAACGACATGGACTTGTTCACCAACGACCTCGGTTTCATCGCCATCGTCGAGAACGACAAGCTGGCTGGCTATAACGTGACCGTGGGCGGCGGCATGGGCCGGAGTCACGGCAACGAGGCGACCTATCCGCGCCTGGGCGATGTGGTGGGTTTTGTGCAGTCGAAGGACATCGTGGCGGTGGCCAAGGCGGTGCTGACCATTCATCGGGATTTCGGTGACCGCGAGGATCGCAAGCACGCGCGTCTCAAATACGTGGTGGCCGAGCGCGGTGTGGATTTCATCCGCGATGAGATGGAGAAGCGCTCCGGCGTGAAGATCGAACCGGCGCGCCCTTATGAATTCAAGGGCACCGGGGACATCTACGGCTGGAACAAGGCCGTGGAAGGCAAGTGGTTCCTGACTTTGTTTGTGGACACGGGCCGGGTTAAGGACACGGACAAATTGCGGATGAAGACCGCGCTGCGACAGGTCGCGGAGAAGTTCCCCGGCATCGAGTTCCGCCTCTCGGCCAATCAAAACGTCATTTTGGCCAACGTCTCCGACACCGACAAGGCTGGCATTGATGCGTTGCTGGCGTCGCATGGCGTGAAGACTGAGAACCAGGCGAGCGCGCTCCACGCGGCTTCCATGGCCTGCCCGGCGCTGCCCACCTGCGGCTTGGCGCTGGCGGAGTCCGAGCGGATGCTGCCGGGATTGGTGGATCGCCTGGAGGCGTTGTGCGCCGAGGCGGGGATCGCGGGCGAGGAGATCATTATTCGCTCGACCGGTTGCCCGAATGGCTGCGCGCGGCCCTACATGGCCGAGATTGCCTTCGTCGGCAAGTCCCCGGGCCGTTATCAAATCTGGCTCGGAGGCAACGTCGCCGGGACGCGCCTCAACACGCTTTGGAAAGACATGGTGAAGGACCCGGACACGGAAAACGAGTTGCGTCCGGTGCTCACCCGTTACGCGAAAGAGCGCAACGCGGGCGAGCGCTTCGGCGACTGGTGCGACCGGGTATTTTTGAAGGAGCAGGCGAAGAATTGAGGCGGCCGGCCGGCGAGGCATGAATCGTCGCGCATTCCTTTTCCCATGATCACTCCTGCTGAACTTCAATCGCTCAACGAGCGGTTCGCGACCGCGTCCACCGAGGAGGTGTTGACGTGGGCGTGGGAGCGCTTCGGCGCGCGCGCGGGCATCGGCACGAGCTTTCAAGGAGCGGGCCTGGTGATGATGCACATCGCCAAGACCCGCGGCTTGAAGTTCCCGGTGTTCACGCTCGACACCGGTTTGCTCTTTCCCGAGACGATCGAGTTGAAACGCCGCTTGGAGGAGTTTTACGGATTTCCCATTGAGGCCATCGTGCCGGACTTGACGGTGGAGCAACAGGAGTCGGTGCATGGGCCCGAGCTGTGGAAACGCGATCCTGACTTTTGCTGCACCATCCGCAAGGTGCTGCCGTTGCGCGGCAAGCTTTCCGAGCTGGATTGCTGGATCACCGGGTTGCGCCGCGAGCAGTCGGCTTCGCGCACCGATATCGGCATCGTCGAGGTGTACGTCTTTGACGAGGAGACCGGTCGCGAGATCGTGAAGCTGAACCCGATGGCCACCTGGTCGCGCGAAAAAGTCTGGCAATACATTCACGACCACAAGATTCCTTACAACCCGCTCCACGACCGGGGCTACCGCAGCATCGGTTGCTGGCCTTGCACCCGCGCCACCGGCGAGGGGGGTGACGAGCGGGCGGGGCGCTGGACCGGCTTCAACAAAGTCGAGTGCGGCATTCATACTTTCCTGGCCAAGAAACCGGCCGCCGCCAAATGATGGGATTTTCCTTCAACATGAATTTGGCATCATCAGGACGCTTGACGCGTTCCCGGACGGTTCAGCGAACCGTCCCTACCAGCATGGGCGGGCACGCCTTTTGATTTTGCAGACAACCGTATGGACTATCTCTCCAAGCTCGAAAACCAATCTATTTACATATTCCGCGAGGCATTCAACAAATTTGAAAACCTCGCCATGCTCTGGAGCATCGGCAAGGACTCGACCGTCCTGCTCTGGCTGGCGCGCAAGGCGTTCTTCGGCCATGTGCCGTTCCCGCTGGTGCACGTGGACACCACTTTCAAAATCCCGAGCATGATCGAGTATCGCGACCGCTTGTGCCGCGAGTGGAAGCTGGATCTGGTGGTGGGCAAAAACGAGGAGGTGCTGGCCTCGGGCGAGACCTTCCCGAACGGCAAGGCCACGCGCGTGGAGTGCTGCGGCCGCTTGAAAAAGGACGCGTTGAAAGCGGTGCTCGAGCAGCACAACTACACTGGCGTGATCGTCGGGGTGCGCCGCGACGAAGAGCCGACCCGCGCGAAGGAGCGTTATTTCAGCCCGCGCGACAAAAACATGGAGTGGAACGTCGAGGACCAGCCGCCGGAGCTGTGGGACCAGTTCAAGACGGACTACGACAAGGGCGCGCACATTCGCATCCATCCGCTGCTCCACTGGACCGAGCTGAACATTTGGGAATACATCCACCGCGAGAACATTCCCATCATCCCGCTCTATTTTTCCAACGAGAAGGGCGAGCGGTACCGCAGCATCGGCTGCTATCCCTGCACCTTTCCGATCAAGTCGCCTGCCAAGACAGTGGAGGAGATCATCGAGGAGTTGCGCCACACCAAGACGCCCGAGCGCGCGGGCCGCGCCCAGGACAAGGAGAGCGAGGACGCGTTCGAGAAGCTCCGTCGCGACGGTTATATGTGAACGTGAACGTGTCGCGCTGACCCCATAAGAATTTCTATGACCCAGACCGCCGCTCCGTCGGAGCAATTGAAGATTGTCATCGTCGGCCATGTCGATCATGGCAAATCGACCTTTGTCGGGCGCTTGTTCCACGACACCGGCTCGCTGCCGGAAGGCAAGCTGGAGCAGTTGCAACTGATTGCCGAGCGGCGGGGCGTGCCGTTCGAGTGGGCGAACCTGATGGACGCGCTGCAATCCGAGCGCGACCAGAACATCACCATCGACACCGCTCAAATCTGGTTTCAGACCAAGCGCCGGCAATACGTCATCATTGACGCGCCCGGGCACAAGGAGTTTCTGAAGAACATGGTGACCGGCGCGGCGAACGCCGAGGCCGCGTTGTTGCTCATCGACGCGCACGAGGGCGTGCAGGAAAACTCCCGTCGCCACGGCTATTTGCTGAACCTGCTGGGCATCCGGCAGATTGCCGTGCTGGTGAACAAGATGGACTTGGAGGGTTACAGCGAGGCGCGGTTCAAACAGGTCGAGGCCGAGTACCGCCACTGGCTCAAGACCATCGACGTGGAGCCGAAGCTGTTCATCCCGATTGCCGCAAAGCACGGTGACAACATCGCCGCGCGCAGCGCGAACATGCCGTGGTACAACGGCCCAACGGTGATCGAGACGCTGGACGAGTTCAAAGTCTCCGAGGCGCCGAGCAACCAGCCGTTGCGTTTTCCGATCCAGGATGTCTATCGCTTCGACGAGCGGCGCATCCTCGCCGGCCGGGTGGAGAGCGGCAGCATCAAAGTCGGGGACCGGTTGATTTTTGCGCCCACCAACAAGGCCAGCACGGTGAAAACCATCGAGCGCTGGAACGCGCCGTCGCATGACTCGGCGGTCGCGGGGGAGAGCGTGGGCATCACGCTGACCGAGCAGATTTTTGTGGAGCGTGGCGCGGTGGCGGCCCTGGAAACGGCTCCGCCGTGCGAGCTCACCAAGTTCAAGGCGCGGGTTTTTTGGATGGGCCGGAATCCCTTCAAGAAGGGGAAGAGGTACAAACTCAAGCTGGCCACGCAGGAGGCCGAGTGCGAGATCGACAAGCTGGAGCGCGTGATCGATGCCTCGACACTGGAGACGGTCAAACGCGACTCCGGCGAGCAACAGATTGGCCGGCACGAGGTCGGCGAGTTGACGATCAAGACCAAGAAACCGGTTGCCTTCGACGCGATCAACGAGATCGTGCCGACGGGGCGATTTGTGATCGTGGACGGTTTTGATGTCGCGGGCGGCGGAATTGTGGTGGCGGACAACTATCCGCGCCGCACCACGGGCGGCGAGCAAAAGAGCGATAATATTTTCTGGAGCCAGGGCAAGGTCACGCACGAGCACCGCACCAAGCGCAACGGCCATCCCGGCGTGGTGGTGTGGCTCACCGGCCTGAGCGGCGCCGGCAAGAGCACTGTGGCGGTGGAACTGGAGCGGGAACTTTTCGCGCTTGGACGCCAGGCGTATGTGCTGGACGGGGACAACATCCGCCACGGCCTTTGCAGCGACCTCGGTTTCAGCCCGCAGGAGCGCAAGGAGAACATCCGTCGTGTTGGCGAGGTGGCCAAGCTTTTCGCGGACGCGGGCATGATTGTCATCACCGCGTTCATCTCCCCTTACAAGGCGGACCGCGAAATGGTGCGGCAAATGATGGACGCCGGACGCTTTGTGGAGGTGCATGTGGCCGCGCCTTTGGAGGTCTGCGAGAAGCGCGATCCCAAAGGGCTTTACGCCAAGGCTCGCGCGCAAGAGGTGAAAGAATTCACTGGTATTTCCGCGCCGTACGAGGCGCCGGATTCTCCCGAATTGGTTCTGCACACCGATCAAATGACCGTCACCGAGGCGGTCAACAGGCTTGTGGAGTATTTGCACATCCGCGACGAGGAGACCGAGGTCTCGATCTGAGCGGACTACGCCAGCACGCCTTGGATCACCTCGCCGTGGACGTCCGTTAGGCGGCGCTCGATGCCGTTGTGGTAGAAGCTTAGTTGCTCGTGGTTGATGCCGAGCAGGTGGAGCAGGGTGGCGTGCAGATCGTAAATGGTGCAGACGTTCTCGACCGCCTTGTAGCCGAACTCGTCCGTCGCGCCGTAACTATAACCGCGCTTCACCCCGGCGCCGGTCATCCAGACCGTGAAACCGTGCGGGTTGTGGTCGCGGCCGTTCGCGCCTTTCTGAAACGTCGGCATGCGACCGAACTCGGTCACCCACACCACCAACGTGTTCGCCAGCAGGCCGCGCGACCTCATGTCCTTGAGGAGCGCCGCGCAGGGCTGGTCGAGAATCGGAGCGTGAACCGAATATTGTTCCTTGAGCGTTTTGTGACCGTCCCAATTGCCCACGCCCTCACCCATCGCGTAGGACCCGTTGAACAGTTGAACGAACCGCACGCCGCGCTCGACCAGGCGCCGTGCCAGCAAGCAATTGCGCGCGAAGCGCGATTTCAGCTTGTTCGAGTCGTTGATGCCGTACAGCTCCAGCGTGGCGGGCGTTTCCTTGGAAAAATCACTCACCTCGGCGGCGCTCAATTGCATCTTCGCCGCCAGCTCGTAACTGGCGATGCGCGCGCTCAATTCCGTGTCGCCGGGATGCCGCGCGAGATGGCGGTCGTTGAGCAGCTTGAGGAAATCGCGCGTGCCGGACTCGCCTGCCGCGCTGATGCTGGAGGGCGTGGCGAGATTGGGAATCGGCTGGTCCGCGTTGAAGGCGACGCCCTGGAACACGGCGGGCAGGAACGCGGAGTTCCAATGGTTCGGACCCATTTGCGGAATGCCGCGAGGATCGGGAATAGCCACGAACGCGGGCAGGTTCTCGTTCACCGTGCCAAGCGCGTAACTCACCCAGGCGCCCATGCTGGGAAAGCCGTCGAGGGTGAACCCGGTGCTCATCTGGTTTTCCGCGGGGCCGTGGGTGTTCGACTTCGCCGTCATCGAGTGGATGAAGCAAAGGTCGTCGGCCATCTCCGCCAGGTTCGGCAGCATGTCCGAGATCATCTTGCCCGACTGGCCGCGCGGGCGGAAATCCCAGAGCGGCTTGGTCAAGTTGCCGTTCTCGCCCTGGAAAGTGATAAGCTTGTCACTGCCGGGCATCGGCTCGCCATGGCGGCGAACCAACTCGGGTTTGTAATCCCAGCTTTCCAACTGGCTGCACGCGCCCGAGCAAAAAATCACGAGGACGTTTTTTGCCTTGGGCGGAAAATGGGGCGGACGCGCGGCGTAAGGCCGCTCCGGGGACCAGGCCGGGCGGATGGGAGCTTTAGCGTCCGCAAGAAGTCGCTGCTCGTGGAGCAGGGTGGCCAGCGCGATGCCGCTGAGACCGGTGCCGCCAAAGCGCAGAAAATCGCGGCGGTTCAATAGCCACCGTCCCGCGCGTGATAGATCGGATGAACCCATGCGGCGTGTTCCAGCGATATTGGCCAGCCAGGCCGGCTTTGACAAGCCGGACACTTTGCCGGCGTGCCCAGAAGTTATTTGCCTGGCGACCAGGCGGAATTATCCAGCAGTTGGATGCCCGGCTTTTGAAACTGAATGCGGCGCGATTTATATAATTTGCCGAGCGCCTGTTTGAACGCTTTTTTGCTGACGCCGAATTTCTGGCGGATCGCCTCCGGCGTGCTGTCATCGTCAAACGCCAGCGAGCCGCCGTTCTGCTCAAGGGCCTGGACGATCAAATCCGTCAGCGGCGCCACCCGGCGGTACCCGGAGGCGTCGAGGCTCAAGTCCAGCTTTCCATCGGGCCGAAGATTGCGAACGAAACCTTTTAGCTGCTGCCCGAGCTGGAGCGGCGCCGGGACACCGTCCCGGTAAAGGAGTCCCAGGTGTTTGTTTTCGACAATGGCCTGGTAACCGAGCGGGGTTGCCTC
>CAZMLP010000642.1:0-3286 GCA_964566745.1 uncultured Verrucomicrobiota bacterium
CGCGCAGCACCGGGCTGGCCTCGACCAGGTGCAGCCGCAGCGCCGAGTGCAACCCGCGCCGCGCACTTTTCTAACGTAATGAGAAATTTCTGGATCATTCAAGCCAGGCCCCACGCGCGTCGCACAGCCCATTCCGCGCCAAGCAGCGCCAAGATCAGCGTCATCCAGCCGGCTTTGTCCCAGAATGGCTTGCGGCGGTATTCAATCGTCGGAGGTGGCGCATTGGCAAACACATAAGCAGGCGAGGCGCCATCCTGGTCCGGCACGACAAAGGCGCTGCCACCCGAATCCTTGGCCAGATTGGCCATGAAATCCGGCCGGGCGCGCAGGTCGGTCATCTCCACGTCGGTCGTTTCGCAGGACAATAATTGCCGGTCATCGCCCAGCTTGAAGCCCCCCCGGCGGGCCGTGGCGGTGACGAGAAACGTGCCCGTGCCGGGAGGACGAATGTCGGCCACATAAGTCCGGCTGGTGGAATCGTATCGCGCGCGGACGGGCGGGTTGGTCTTGCCGCCACTCGAGAGGAAAAGCAGCACCTCGGCATTCGAAATCTCCGCTTGCGTCACGTCGCGCACCTTCACTTGCGCCGCGACCGCGTCCGTCGGCGAGCAATAGCTCCTGGCCAGCTCCAGCGTCACGGCGTTATTCGTCTGGCCCATTTTTCCGCTCGCCAGCCAGCGGATGGCGTTCACCCAAAACTTCCGGTAATAGCGGGAATCGCAAGTGTCCTCTGTCAAGGGGGCGCCAGCCCGGACCGGTTCGCCCCAGAGGGTCTCGAAATCGCGGCCCCAACTGCGCGTGGTGTCGGACATGAAGGCCATGCTGCGCCCTTTGCCGATCTCCTGCACCGCGAGTAGCAAGCCCGGTCCGAACTCATTTCGATAACCGGGATTCAAGCCCAGCACGGTCGCGCCCGGCTTGGCGTGGTCCACACGATTGTAGCCGTAGAAATAAGGGAATTTTTGCCCCCAGATCATCTGCGTTTCCTCGGGCGTGGAACCGATGTTCATGATCGGATGAGATAGCGCCGCGCGTGGCACGCGTATTCTCACCGGCTCCGCCTGGGAATCGTTCTCGCGCTCCATCGCCACGGGAATGATCCGGTCCAAAATCGTCCGGTGGTAACCGCCTTTTCCGAACGCCGAGTTGCCGCCAATCATCACGAATCCGCCGCCGAACTCCTCCACCAATCGCTCCATGTTCTCCAGTTGCTCGGCGGTGAATGAGTCGCGGCGAATGTCGCTATGGATCACCACGTCATAGTCGAGCAAACCCTCCAGCGTGCGCGGAAAGCCCTTGGTCGGGTGGGTCACCGGATAGATCCGCTCGCCCGAGTCAGGGTCCGCGTCAACCGTGTGGAGAAATTGCCCGTTGTTCCCGAGCGGACGATAAAGCGTCTTCACCTTGATGTTCGGGTCGGACTCCAAGGCGTCCTTCAGATATTTCCACTCGGGGATCGGGCTGCCCGGCTGCTGCGGAGTGCCCTCCATGTAGAGCACATGTATCGTCGGGTCCACCACCTCCAGCCCGAACAAGCGTTTGTTGTTCGTCGCCAGCCACTCGCCCTGCTGCACCCCAATGCTCGCCTCGTAAATCTGGAAACCTTTCTGGCGCGGCGTGACCTCCAGTTCCACCGTTTGCGTGCCGCCGTTCAGCACAACCTCGCGGGCCGCGACCACTTCCTTCTGGCCGCGCACTTGGATTCCCACCTTCTTCCCGCCAAAGCCCGGCGAACGGATGGTCAAGCCCAGCCGGGTCGGCGACTCGTTCGGCACCGCGCGCTTCACCTGCACGTTCTCCAGAATCACATCCTTCATCTCGTTGGTGGTGCCCACGGCAACGGTGTGAATCGGAATTCCTTTGCGCCGAAATAATTTGCCGGCCCGTTCCGGTGCCGGGCTTTGGTTGTCAATGCCATCCGACACCAGAATCACGCCGGTGAGCGGGTCCTCGCTCGGGGCCGAAAGCAGTTGCTCCAGGGAATCGGACAAGGCGGTGGCCGGGCCGTCGGCCTTGGCGGCGTCCACTGAGGGCAACGGGGCCAGCGTCTGGCCAAACGTGTACGTGGAAAGCGTGACGCCAGCAGGAACGATGGGCAGGACTTTTTTCGCGAGCCAGGATTTTGCCGCGCCCAACCGGCCCCCGGGCACGTCCCCGATGCTCATGCTGCGCGACGTGTCGAGCAGCACCGCCATCCGGGTCTTTTGCTGGTGCTTGACGATCTCCACCCATTGCGGGTCCAGCAGGCAGAGGACGACAGCGGTGATGGCCAGCGTTCGCAGCGTGATCAGGAGCATGCGCAAGCCCGGACTCGGCTTGCCCTTCGCCCGCCGGTAACTGGCCCACAGAAACACGAGCAACAGCAAGGCGCCAAGAGCGACCCAAGGCAGGCGCGGAATGTGCGTAAATTGAATCATGACCTGTCCTAACGACCCGTTGAACATCTACTCCGCGTGGGAGAGCTGTTTCAAATACTCCGCAATGACACTTTCGTAATCTTTCGGAAAATCTTCCTTGGAGACGTCGTTCAATTCGGCGCGATTGTTGAGCGCGCGCTCCATTAGCCCAATGGCCGCCCCCAAGGATGCCTCGCCCTCGCCACCTTTGGTTCCGGCGGTGTTCATATCACCCTTGCCCATCGCGCCGGCGGCGGTTTTCATCTTGCCAGCGGCCTCCTTCACCTTCTTGGCAATGCCGTGCCCGACTCGCGCGTCCTTGCCTTCCAGCCGCTCCAGTTTCTCCGCCAACGCCTCCGCCTCTTTGCTCAAAGCGTCTTCTTTTTGGGCCAGTTCCGGGTCGCTCGGAGGGTCTTTGGGCTCACCCTCCTTGCCTTCGCCTTGCCCTTGGCCCTGTCCCTGCCCTTGGCCTTGTCCCTTTCCTTTCCCTTTCCCCTGGCCCTGACCTTGCCCTTCACCCTCCCCCTCGCCTTGGCCCTGGCCTTTCCCCTGTCCCTTGCCCTTTCCTTTTCCCTTACCCTTGCCTTTGCCTTGGCCCTGGCCTTTTCCTTTGCCCTCATTTTTGGCCAGGCTCTTGCCCTGGCCTTTGCTGTCTCCCGGAGCTTTGCCGGACCGGTCCAATTGGACTTCGCCGCTCTCTCCCTCACCCTCGCCGTCCGCTGCATTCTGCGCGCCAAGGGTCAGCGCGGATTGCTGCTCCTGCAACTTCTTGGCCTGGTCCAGCGCTTCGGCCAGTTCCTTGTCGTCCTTCGGCTCTTCCTTCTTCTTTTTCTTGATCGTCTCCAGCACCACTTTGAGGGTTGGGCTTTGCGGCTCCTCGGGCTTCTTCT
>CAZMLP010000643.1:0-6369 GCA_964566745.1 uncultured Verrucomicrobiota bacterium
TGCACAAACCACACTGCGCCCAGCAAGATGGGCAACTGAACGAGCGCCGCGAGCCGGGTCAAAAACCCCGTCGCAAGCAACGCGCCGCCCATGATGTGAACCCACGGCACAAACGGCACAATGGCCGCGAGAGAACCGGCATCCGGCGGGGTGGCAAGACGTTCTGGATGGAAGAGGAAGAAGATGCCTTTGATAAACAGGCCGACCCCGAGATAGACGCGAACGAGATCAAGCAGAAGGTCGAGACGGGAGTGAATCCATTCATCGCACTGGCGGACATTCATGAGGCCTTTCCGGCCGGGCCGCGCGCGAGCGGAAAAAAGAGGACGCCAGACGACGCGCGAAGCGACAGCCTGTGGTTTGAGGGAAAATAATCCATTACAAAAGAACCGCAAGTAATTTGCCAGCCCCCTGCGGCTCCCCGCAACCGGCGGAACTCGTGACCGCTAATAAATGCTTCGACGGCTATTCTCCCCAAAAACGCCTTTTATAACAAAATCTCCTCGCCGTCGTGGGCGAAGGTGAACGGGATGCCGCCAAGCATGCGCTCGGCCAGGGCGCGAGTCTCCTCCAAACACTCCCAATACTGCCGGGCAACGTGAACGAAGATGATCCGCTTGATGGGCCGGCCCTTGAGATAAGCGAACAGGTCCTTGGGTTTGAAATGGGCCAGCTCGCAGACCAGCAAATCCAGCGGCTGCTCGACCAGCGGGGCAAGATCCTCCGGCGCGCCAATGTCCGCGCTGTGCCCGACGCGCAGGCGGTCCGACTCGAGCAGGAAGCAGTAGGCCGCGAACTCCTGCGGATATTTTGCCTGGAAGGACTCGCGCAAGCTGTCCAAGTGGGACGAGCGAAACGGCGTGACCCGCACGTTTTGCGTCACCACCGGCTGGCCCAGCGCAAGCGGCTCAAAAAAGAGGCGAAAGGCGTACAGCTCGTCAAAAATGCACGCGGCGTTGAGCATGGCCCGGACCGGGCCAATGCCCTCGGCGGGCATGTGGACGGGCAGGTCGCGCTGCCGTTGCTCGAGCCAGAATCCCTGCATGAGCATGAAAAACCCGCCGATATGATCGCAATGCAGGTGGGAGACGAGAATCCGGTCGATGGTGTCGTAGTTCAGGCCGGTTGCCTTGAAGGCGCCGCTGACAGCCTCGCCGCAATCAATGAGCAGCGTCACCTTTCCGAAACGGTAGAGAAAAGCCGAATGGTTCCGGTCTGCGCACGGCCAACCGTCTCCCACGCCAAAACATCTCAAGGAAAACGAGTGCATCCGTTTCGGGTTTGGTTTTGCCAATGCGAGCGACGGGCATTTCCTATACTGGATTAGAAGGGGAAAGCAAGCCCGGTTCTCGGGTGAAAACGGCCCGTTTTTCCTTTGCCTTCCGGCAGCCCGCCCGCTATCCACTCCGCGTGAATCAAGGCAGCCCGAGCGTGTTGTTGCTGATTCCCGCCTATAATGAGGAGCGCCGCATCGAGCCGGCGCTGCGGGAATTCGCGACCTATTTCCGGGCAAACTACGCGGGCAAATTCCGCGTGGTCGTGGTGCTCAACGGCTGCGTGGATAACACGCTGGCTGTGGTCCGGCGCGTGGCGCGGGAGTTCAACGAGATTGGCTGGCTGGATTTCCCCGGGCGCATTGGCAAGGGCGGGGCGCTCATCGAGGGGCTCAAGCTCGCGCCACACGCCGACCTGATCGGTTACGTGGACGCCGATGGCGCCACCGGCCCCAAGGCCTTTCACGATTTGCTCAAACGCGCGGGCGAGGCGGATTGCATCATCGGCTCGCGCTGGCTGCCGGGCGCGGTGTTGTTGCAGAGCCAGACGTGGCTGCGCCGCTTTGTGAGCCGCTGTTTCCACGCCGTGGTGCAAGTGGCGTTCTGGATGAACATCCAGGACACGCAATGCCCGGCCAAGATCGTCCGGCGCGAGGCCATCGAGAAAATCTACGACCGCCTGCGCATTGCGGACCTGGCGTTCGACGTGAACCTGCTGGTCGCCCTCAAGCACGCCGGCTTCACGATCCTCGAAGTGCCCACGGAATGGACGGACAAGGTCGGGTCAAAGGTCACCCAAACCTTGGTGCGCTCCTCGCTGGTGATGTTTCTCTCCGTGGTGCGGCTGCGTCTGATATACTCGCCGTTTTACAGTTGGCTGCGGCCTTTGCGACCCCTGGAAAAATGGGTTTACATGAAACTCAACGCGCCGCCGCCGCGCCCGGCCGGCGAAATTCCGGACGCAGCCAGGCCGCCGGGCGAATTGCCGTAGGTTGGGACGTCAGGAATGAACCCGAACACCAAAGCCCGAATCGATCCGGGAATGACTCCTGACGCAGGGCATTGGTTATTCCCTCGTCATTCGGAGTTCGTCATTGGGAATTGACCGCGCCCTATTTCTTCTTGCCCATCATCCGGGACCAGAAAGACTGGCCCTCCACCTCGCGCTGTTTCACTTTCAATTGCCCCAAATTGGACTGCCAGCCAATGTAAATGCGGTGCCACTGGCCCTCCAGATTGCGCAGGCTCTGCTCGTTCATCTCGCTCAAGGTCCGGATGGACGACGCTGTGGAAAGGACGTTATGGATGTCCTCCTTCGTGGGCGCGCTGAACTCGACAGACGCCAGGATCATCTCCAGCTCCTGCGCGATCACGCTCTTGATCTCGAGGAAATGGTGCTCGTCCTCCGCCTCGAATTTCTTCGAGCGGGCCAGCCCCAGGTAGTGGTTGAACTGCTTCCAGCACTCCAGGTAGTTCTCCATCTGGCTGACCAGTTGGTTCAATCGCTTGTGGTCCATAGCGGCTCTTTTGCAGGATGGCTATTTTTGGGTCAAATCGCGCGGGGCCAGAAAAATGATGGCTCCGCCGCGCATTTCGCGCGCGGTTATTTTTAACGAGGAGTACTCCACGATCAGCTCGCTCAACGGCTGGTTCACCAGCCGCGCCGCCTTGAAGGTCGAGAGCACCAGCCGCCCGATCTCGCGGGTGTACTGCGCCGGAAACGATTGCGGCAGGGTCGAGCTCGAGATTCGCCCGTCCGGCAATATCGTGAACGAGCCGGAGGGCAACCGGAGCAGGTTCAGGCCGGGCTGGCGGGAAAAAAAGTCTAGGAGGCCCATCGGGTGACAATTTTCTTCATCGTTTCCCGCACCAAATCCTGGGACAGCGAGCGGTGGAAACCGGCGCAAAGATCCGCCTCCTTGCCCGGCGCGATGGACAGATGGTTTTGCGAGCCGACCCCCTCGACCCGCCTCAATTCTCCCGCGCGCAACGAGTCGCCCAGCACCCGGAAGGCCTGGGCCGTCTGCCGTACCCACACTCCGGTCTTTTCGGCGTCCTCCAGCCCGTAGGAGGTCACCTTGCCCTTGTCCCCGTGCGCGGCGGTCAGGACAAATTCCACGCCGCTGAACTGGGCCAGATTCGCGAGCGGCGACTTCGCGGCGGTCGTGCCGCCCGCGCCAGCCCCGCCACCCGGCCCCGCCTCTTTGTTTTCGTCGATGGCCTGGCTGCTCGACAGCAAAAGGCCTTGATAGGACTCAAAAATCTTCCGCTCATGTTGCGGCTCCGGCGGCTGGATTTCAAAATTTCCCGTGCGCCAGGAAAAGATGTGCTGGAAGGCCTCCGCGCCATTCAAGTCGTGCGTCTGCGCGTCAATGATCTCGCCATCATTAATCCAGATGCGGCCCTCCATGACGCCGTTCGTGATTTTGAGGATGGACGAGCTGCCGGACAGGCACTCCAACTGGATGATGTCCACCAGGCTCTTGCTTTGCACCCCGCGAAAGCCGCCGGATTGCTCCTCCTGGCCGAGCAATGACTCGATGCAGTCGAGAAAGAAATTGATCTCCTGGCTGGTGTTGGGCTTCTCCAGGAAAAGGTCCACGCCCATCGAATAGGCGCGCGCCCGGAATTGCTCGTCCACGACGGATGTCATCACCGCCGTGCGCAGGCGCGGAAATTTCCGCTTCACGATGGTGAGCACCTGCAGGCCGTCCATGCGCGGCATGTTCAGGTCCGAGATCAGCAGGGAAAACGGCTCGGATTCGAGGAGGGCGATGGCACGCGCCCCGGAAGTGGTGGAATGCACTTCCGGTTTGCTCGGCAGACGGCCCAGAATCTCGCGGTACAAATCAAGCAAGTCCTGGTCGTCGTCCAACAGCAGCAACTTGGGGCGTGCGGGCATAGCATGTTGAACCGCAACTAATACGCGCGCCCATAATCCGGGGAAGCCGGGAAAAAGCAAGCCAACAGAAACCTTGCCGGCACGCCCCCGATTGATCGACGGACAGGGGCGGGCGCTTGAGGCAAAAAACCGGCGCGGAATTTACACATTAACCACGCGCGGCCCTTTCCCGACTTGACGTTGCCGGCGGGACAACTCCTCGGCCAGGCGGATTCGGACATGGTTCTCCAGTTCGGCGGACGGCCTGCCGGTCTCCCCACTGGCCAGACCGACGACATTTCGGGTGATTTGGACCGGCGTCAAAATGAGACCGAACGGGAAGCCCCACCAACCGGCAAAGAACGAGCCAAGCGCCGCCATGAGCTTGGCCTTTTGGCCACACGGACGGCACGTCAGGCGGGGTTTCCGGCTCCACGTCGTGAGCAACAGCAACAACCAAACGAAGTAGGATGTGCGGATGTCCACCGGCCCGCGGCCGCGACACTTCGGGCACGGTCCCTCAAAGACAGCGCGAACCTGGTCGGCCACCACCTCCGGTGGCAGGGCATCCGCCAATTTCAAGAACGATGCCTTGGCCTGGCAGGTCTGATTGCAAAAGGAGCGGTCACCGTCGCGAACGCTGCCAAAAAGGATGAGCGAGTGGCAGTGGGCACAAGTCCGCATAAGAAATTTCGCTTAAAATTGGATTGTCATGATTGAAACCCGAACCCGGCCTATTCCCCCGCATGCCAAACTGCGCGACCGCCAATCGCTTTCATCGCCTTCGGTCGCGGCTCAGCCGCCAATTCACCCAAGTCGAAAACACGAGAAACACGGAGATACCGGCCCAAAGCCACCGCCCGCGAGCCTGCATCTCCCCAAAGCTCGCCAAACCCCAGCAAATCACACCCGTCGCGAGGGCGAGCGAGCGCAGGGCGCGTAGTTCCCGAAAAAATCTTTGATGCGGGCTCATGTTATATCGTCTGTCGCCGCGCGTCCGCGCCAAAACGCCTTCTGTCGTTTGGCTGAATTACCTGGTCTTCACGCCGACCAGCCCTTTTTCCCGATGGAACGCAATTTTCCACCCGTGGTATCGGCAAGAGGGTTGCCCGGCTAAAGCCTGCGGTGATGGTGCATAGTAGCATCTTGAGAAATGGGATCCGGCCCCCAAGCGCTGAATGGATCTCTTCCCCGAATACGGCTCTGCTCTTACCGACACCAGAGCGGTTCAAGAAAAACTGTGGCCTTCCGTGGTAGGGACCCCGCGCTGCGAGGTCCGCAATTGTATTGGAAAGGCGAGGTTGAACGCTTTGGCCATTGATGCACCTTTAAGAATGATTTGATTTCATTGGTCACTACTTGACGAATGGCGATGGGTTTACGAGTCCGTGGGCTGAAGTCCACGACTACCATCGGCGCATCGCTCCGCGATTCGCAGCGACATTTGAATTGTTGTGCGTTTCAACCCATTTGCTCGGAAGCTTCTTCGGGTTGAAATCAGCCATAACGTCGCCTTCGCCTTCAGGTTATCCCTTGGAAGTGTCCTGAAAAGTCGCTTGATGCTCATTGGTCAGAATGGTTTCCTGCCGAAATCCTCGCTCCTCCGTCCCTTCAGAAATTTGACTGAAACCTCACAACGACCGAATACGTCTGTCTTGTAATGGAGATCCTGCTCCGCCGAGTAAATCAACGACCGGTCTTGTCCAATTAGAATGAGCCTTGGCAAAACCACCACCAATAAGCCTGCACCGGAAATTTAGCCCAATTAAGGTCAATTAAGCCATCATTTCTCCACCGAAATAGGGAGGTCGAGAGGAGCGAAGCCACTGGAAAAAGGCCATTCAAGGTAAATAAAGGCATCGCGGGAACCGCCTGACACGAACGATAAGGGTCAAAAGGATAGCCGGTGCAGTCAGAACATGGAAATACCCATTCGAATGAGGCGACCGGCCGGCCGGAAGCGGTGAATTAAGGTCAATTAAGCCTTGTGCCAGAGTCTAACCGCCGTTTCTTGCGTGAGTCGCTTTTGCACTAGCAACCGCAATTGCCCGCAGTATCCTCGCTTGGCAATTCCCGCTGAACACCTTGCAACCGGAGACGATAACAAACGCTGATGATCTGGCTGGCTGGTTGCCCGTCCGTTTGCGCTGGTCTGAGACCGGCCCCTTGGTGGAATGGGCATTTCTCGGCGCGCGGCCATTGCGTGAGCCTTTT
>CAZMLP010000644.1:0-2143 GCA_964566745.1 uncultured Verrucomicrobiota bacterium
TGATCTGGGAGAACAAGCCCGGCAGCGGATTGCAGGTTGAAAACACGTCGGACCCGGGCACGGGAACGATCGTCGTGCTGGCCGGGGAGAAAGAAACGCGCGGCATTGAGGCGGGCGGCGCCTTGCAAGTGGGGGCGGGCAGCGCGGCCGGCGAATACGCGCTGAATTGGGTGCGGCGCGGTCCCGAGGCGGCCGGCGTGGCCGTGAAATTGGAGTGGACCGCGGCAACCGGCCTGGCCGCGAGAGTGGGGGAGGATTTGATTGCCACGGCAAAGGGGCTGGCGGATTCCACCAACCAAGCGGTCACGACCGAGTGGGGCACTATCGCCCTTGGGAGCGACAGCCGCAGCTTGATGATCGGCACCGTTGGCCAGGACGTGAGCGTGCTGGCAAAAGGCTTCGAGGGCTGGCAGGCGCAAATTCCAGCGGGCAACCAGTTGCAGGCCGGTGTGGATTTTGGGGCGCAAGTGGTCGATTTGAGAACCCCGGCAGACAATGTCCGCGAGGCGCGGGTCGGCTTTGCGGACGGGACGGTGGCGATGGTGGGAAGCGGTTCGCGCCTGCGCTACGACCTTTACGCGGACCAGAGTTACGCGTTAACCGGGCGTGGCAAGGTCGAGGCTCGGCGCGCGGACGGGTCTCTTGTTCCTTTGGGCAAAGGTGTGCCGTTCAGCGGCGGGCCTGTCGTGGTGGGCAAAGACAACCGTGGGGCGGGCCCGACTGGCCAGTTGTCCCCCACAACTGAGGTAAAAATTCGCGGGGCGGCTGGTTTGGAAATTTCGGGCGCGGGCCCGGTCTTTCAACTTTTGCCAGGGCAGAGCCGCCGGGTGCAATTGGCAAACGGGACCGATTTGGAGTTCACGCGCGGCCAGTGGGGCACCAGTCTCAATTGGGCGGTAACCAAGGGTGACGTGCGTCTCAGCGTGGATTCTGTGCCAGGTTTGACGGCCATCACCGGAACGGGCCAGCGCGGCGGGATCCTCTGGGAGGTGCGCACCAATGGGACGAGCTTGCTGGTGGAAAACAATTCTCTCCATGGCAATAACATGGTCGTCACGGGCGGGACGAACCTGATTGATCTTGAGGCCGGTGGCGCGGCGAAAATAACCAGTTCCGCGGCTGCGGGAGGATATGCCGTCACGGTGGTCCGCCAAGGCGCGGCTGAAAGCGCGGTTCGCCTGCAAATCGAGTCTGATCCCAAAGGTGGGCTGCGGGCGCGAGCGAACGGCCAAATTGCCGCCACCGCGCAAGCTTTGCGCGAGGCGGGCGCCCGGCCCCTCGAGTTTCCGTGGGGCACGTTAAACCTGCGGCCGGACGGCAAATCGGTGATCTTGCGGTCCCGTGACCGCGATCTTGTAATGAACGTGGGCGGGTTTGGGGGTTGGGAAGTTTTCCTCCCGAAAGGAACCAACCAGGCAGGCATCGCCGCGGATTTCTTGCAAGGTCTGATTGACTTGCGCAGTGGCCCGGGTAATCCGCAACGAATCTTGATGACCCTTTCCGATGGCGGCACGGTGTCGATGGGTGGCAGCTCGCAAGCAAGATACGACGTTTTCCCCGACAAATCCTACGCCTTGTCCGGCAGCGGTCGGCTGGTGGTCAAAACCGGCGACGGGGGTGAAACCAAGCTGGCCCGCAACAGCGTGCCGGTCACGGGCGGCCCATTGGTCAATACCAACGCCGCCGCCAGCGAAGCCTTGAGCCGGCTGACGCCGACCTCGGAATTGCGAATCAGCGGCTCGCCGGGGTCGGATTTGGAAATGGAAATCGGCGACCAGCAATTCAAGCTAACGCCAGGAGAAAGCCACCGGGTGCAGCTTGCGAATGGAACGGATTTGGAGTTGCAAGCCGACCGGGGAACCAATGGCGTGACTTGGTCGGTGGCCAAAGGCGATGTTCGCGTGAGCGTGGTCAGCGGCGGCGGGCTGAAAACCATCGCGGGCACAGGGCAGCGGGCGCGCGTCGTTTGGGATCAACGTCAAATCGGCGGGACGGAGGTCGAAAACTTGGGATCTGGCACATTGGTGGTGCTGGTGCCCGGCCAGAACGCCGTGGCCATCGAGCCGGAGGGGGAGTTGTATGTTGGCCGGACGCGCGGAGCGCAGCCGGGTTACACTTTAAGCTGGATGCGGCGCGGGCCGGG
>CAZMLP010000645.1:0-3917 GCA_964566745.1 uncultured Verrucomicrobiota bacterium
TCGGAATTTCTCCAAAGCGGCGGCACGGTCGTCAAAGACAACACCAAGATCATGGGCGAGCTGGGAATTGTGTGACAATTCACTACCGAGACGCCGAGACGCCGGAAAAGCGTCGTGATGAGCTGAACAGGCAACCAGAAGTTGCCTTTTGGTCGCTTGTTTAAAGAGCGCGCCGTGAATATTTACGGGGAGTCGCTCCGCTGACTCCCTCGACTTTTTTCTTCTGCTCCTCAGCGTCTCAGCGTCTCCGCGGTGAGTATGTCCGTTAGCTTTTCTCGCTGTTTCCCCTCTTCGTCAAAATTCGCGGGATCAAGCCATTTTTCAAATGCGGCTTTCAGCGCCGGCCATTCACGGTCGATAATCGAGTACCACGCCGTGTCCCGGCTGCGCCCCTTGTAAACCCGGGCCTGTCGGAAGATTCCTTCAAATTTGAACCCTAGGCGTTCCGCCGCGCGACGGGATGGCGTGTTGAGGCTGTCGCACTTCCACTCGTAACGGCGATAGCCCAGCTCGTCGAAGGCGCGTCGCATCATCAAAAACATGGCCTCGGTTGCCGCTGGACGGCGTTGCAACCGCGGCGAAAATACGAGATGCCCCACCTCGATCACACCCGCGGGCGGATCAATGCGGAGGTATCCGGCAAGGCCCACCGCCTTGCCAGAATGGTCAAGGATCGCGTGCATAAGCGGGTCCTCGGAGGCGGCCATGCCAGCCAGCCATTCCGCGTAGCTCGGGTAATCGGAGTACGGCCCGGTGGGGAGGTAAGTCCAATTTTGGCCCGTGGCATCCTCGCGATCCGCCGCGAACAACTCCTTGCAATGCCGCTCCGGACTCAGCGGCTCGACCCGGCAGAATCGTCCAGCCATTGGCGAGCGCGGCGGGCGCGGGCGCTCGGTCCATCCGGGCACGGGAAAACCGACCGGTTGCCCGAATTCATTGACACGTGGCGGCGCGTCCCCGCCCGAAAAGCTTGTTGCTTTGGACCCTGAATCCATGGCGGCGACTATTTCCGAAAGCCGCGCCGCGGGCACTTATTTTTTCCGGAAAACGATGACGTGCTGGCGCGGTAGCGATTCGATGGACTCCACGTACTCCAGCGGCTGCAAAGCCATTTCCTTTCGGACTTGCGCCAGCGTCATTTTGTGGAGCCGCTTGATGGGCACCTGCGGATCCTCGCCCCGGTATTCCACGAACACCACCCGGCCGCCTGGCTTGAGGCTGCGGCAAATATTTGTCATCATCTCGAAGGGGTGGGAGAACTCGTGGTACACGTCCACCATGATCACCAGGTCCACCGCTTTCTCGGGCAATTTCGGGTCGCTGATCGTTCCCAAAACTCCCTTCACATTGGTGATCTTGCGCTCGGCCATCTTTTGCGCGAGCAGGTCGAGCATTTCTTGCTGAATATCGACGGCGTAAACCACCCCCTTTTCCCCAACCAACTTTGCCATGCGCCAACTGAAGTAGCCGGTTCCCGCGCCTATGTCCGCCACCGCGTCGCCTGATTTTAATTTCAGGGCGGTGAGCGCCAAATCAGGCCGTTCCTCCGTTTCGCGCTCGGGTCGCTCCAGCCAATCCGCTCCTTGGTGGCCCATGACATGCGCAATCTCCCGGCCCAAAAAAAATTTGCCAATTCCGTCGGGATCATGATCCGCGCGAGTGTTGTAAATGGGGGCGTCATTTTTGCTGGAATCCGGCGCGTTGTCGGCGGCACGGGAGAGCCTCGGCCACAGCGCGACGGCGACAAAAAAAAGGGACAATAGCCGCCGGCTGTTGTGCGCGGAAGGCATTAACAGCAATTTCGGAAGACGGGTCCAGTGGGTGATGGTTTCCACAACGATTGATTGTTTTTGGGCTGCGGCTTTGGCAATTTACCACTTCGCGCCCCGAACGGCAAAAATTGTCGTTACCGCGTTCAGGCCCACCGTCACGCCCACAGCCAGCCAGCGTCCTCCGAGGGCGTTGGAGAGTGTCAGAAAACCAATAACCAACAGCCAGACCACGAGCGGGTGGTAATCAGTCGGTTGCTTGACGGGCTGTTTATTAATCAGCCACGGCGTCGAAAACGCCATAATGCCAAGAGCCGTAACTGCCCAGCCGAGGAAATTCACCCATGGTGTGGTGTACCAGGTTCCGAACCGCAAGGATTTGGTAAACATCCAGAAACGCTCACTGCGAGTCGCGTACGGCTCCAGCGCCAAGTCGAACACCACTGCCAGCACCACTGCGATGCCCATGACCCAAAGCCCGTAATAGGTGGTCTTGCGCCAGGGACGCATAATGAGCCTGGCCACGCCCCGGCCGTTTACCAGCACGACGATCCAGATGAAGGGCATAGTCCACGGCACGCTGTCGAGCAACCGGATTCCGAGGTTCTCCGTGTAAGTGATCGGTCCGAATGGAATTCCTGTCTTGTCTCCGAGCAGATGGATCAGCCACGAGATCGAGGCAATGACCGTTGCAAAGGTGGCGACGTTCTGCCCGGGCAGCCGCCGGGCGACGGAGACGAGGCTCGTGACGCTGGCCACCAGCCAAAGCATTCCCTGCAACCATTGCCATTCCGGCGGGAAGCTGATTCGCAAGGCCATCGTGACCGCAAAAAAAGCGAAGACCACGAGGAACACTATAAATACCGGCTTGTGCCACGCCGCCACCCATGCGGCCGGCTTCGGCCCCGTCGCCGCCCCAAACGGCGGGCCGACGACCGGCGACAGTACAGACGGGTCCTCTTGAGAATCGGGCATAACGGCATTCTATCCCGCTATGGCGCGCACTTGAAGCGGGAAATTTGCCCCCTGTGGATTTGCGGAGAATCCGCTTTGAAACAGGCCCAATGGTTTCAGTTTCTATCGATCCCTTCCTTTTTCAGAACGGTCCCGAAGAATTCGCTTTTGTGGTCGTGCCTGAATGGTATCTTGCGAATTGTCGATCATGTCAAACCACGCGCCCAGTCTTGAGGACCGGTTCTTCACACGCCGGGATTTTCTGCGCCGTTGCGGCATGGGCATGGGAGCGGTGAGTCTGGCCGCCTTGTTGGGGGAGGCCGGGGCGTTGCTCCCCGAGGCGCGCGCTACTGAATTCGTGAGCCCGCTCGCGCCGCGACCGGCCCCGTTTCCCGCGAAAGCCAGGCGGGTCATTCATTTTTTCCTCAATGGCGGTCCGTCCCATGTGGACACGTTCGACCCCAAACCGGCATTGACCAAATACGACGGCAAGCCCTTGCCGATGGATTACATCCGCACCGAGCGCAAAACCGGCGCGGCTTTCGGCTCGCCCTTCAAGTTTCAAAAACACGGGCGCAGCGGCATTGAAGTCAGCGATCTTTTCCCGAAGGTGGCCGAGAGCATTGACGACATCGCGGTGATTCGCTCGATGCAGGCGGAATTGCCGAATCACGAGCCGTCGCTGATGTTGATGAACTGCGGCGACGCCGTGCAGAGCCGGCCCAGCGTCGGCTCATGGATCACCTATGGCCTCGGCACGATGAACCAGAATTTGCCTGGATTCATCGTCTTGTGTCCTGGTGGG
This sequence comes from uncultured Verrucomicrobiota bacterium, assembly GCA_964566745.1. Classification (GTDB taxonomy): domain Bacteria; phylum Verrucomicrobiota; class Verrucomicrobiia; order Limisphaerales; family CAZMLP01; genus CAZMLP01. The sequence goes on from CAZMLP010000645.1 coordinate 3,529, forward strand.
TATCCGATCAAGGAGGCGGAAAACTGGCAGTCTGGTTTCCTTCCTGGAGCGTTTCAAGGGACGTTCATCGATTCGCAGCACACGCGTTTGGAGCAGTTGATCGAGAACATCCGCGACAATTACACCAGTGTCGCGACGCAACGCCGGCAGCTGGACCTGTTGCAAAAGCTGAACACCGAGCACCAGCAGAAACGCGCCCGGGACGCGCGGCTGGAGGCGCGGATTCAATCCTTCGAGCTTGCCTATCGCATGCAAATGGAGGCGGCCGACGCCTTCGACATCAGCAAGGAGCCGGCGCATATCCGCGAGATGTACGGCGAGGGAGTGCACGCGCGGCAAACGCTCATCGCGCGCCGTCTGCTGGAAAAAGGGGTGCGATTTGTGCAACT
>CAZMLP010000646.1:0-8806 GCA_964566745.1 uncultured Verrucomicrobiota bacterium
CCGCGGCCCCGCCCGGCCCGGTCACGTTTAGCGAGCACCTCGCACCGCTGCTTTTTCGGCGTTGCGCCCCCTGCCATCACCCGGGCGCGGCCGGGCCGTTTTCCCTGCTCTCCTATCAGGAGGCGAGGAAGCGCGCGGACCAGCTTGCCGATGTCACGGCGCGCCGTCTCATGCCGCCCTGGTTGCCGGAGCCGGGCCATGGCGAGTTTCGAGACTCGCGCCGCTTGAGTGACGACGAGGTGGCGTTGTTCCAACGGTGGGTGAAGGGTGGCGCCGTGGAGGGGCCGGCGGAACGGTTGCCCGCGCCGCCAGTCTTTCCCGCCGGATGGCGGCTCGGCCCTCCCGATCTGATTGCTGAAATGCCGCGGGCCTTTTTGCTGGATGCCGAGGGGCCGGATGTTTACCGCAACTTCGTCGTCCCCCTGCCCCTTGTGTCGAACCGCTTCGTGCGCGCCTTCGAGTTTCAGCCGGGCAACGCGGCCATCCATCACGCGCGCGTTTTGCTCGACACCACGGGACAGGCGAAAGCGCGCGAGGCCCAGTTTTCGAGTGTTGGTTTCGCGGGAATGAGCGTGCCCGCGAAATTTCCCGCCGGACATTTGCTCACGTGGGCGCCGGGCCGCCAGCCTTTCGCGGAAGACGAGCGCTTCTCCTGGCCGCTGGAGTCCGGGACCGACCTCGTTTTGCAGCTTCATCTCCAGCGCACCGGCAAGGCGGAACAAGTCAGGCCGCGCGTTGGTCTTTATTTCACTACGCGCGCGCCGGAGCGCGTTCCTTTTCTCCTCGGACTGATTGCCCAAGTCATTAACATCCCCGCGGGGGCCACCAATTACACCGTCACCCGGTCATTCATTTTGCCGGCGCCGGTCGAACTACTTTCGGTCATGCCGCATGCCCATTACCTGGGCAAGGAGGTGGAACTTGCGATCACGCGTCCCGGCGAAAAACCCGAGTCACTGCTGCTGATCAATCGCTGGGATTTCAAATGGCAGGACCAGTATCGCTACGCGCGACCGGTGTCGCTGCCCGCCGGCACGAAAGTGGAGGCACGAATCTCCTACGACAATTCCGACACCAATCCCCGTAATCCCCGTCACCCGCCACAACTCACACGGCACGGCCCGCAATCAACCGATGAAATGGGGGAGGTGTGGTTGCAGGTTTTGCCTGATTCTCCGGCGGGTCTTGCCGCGTTGCAGCAGGCGTATCGCCTGTATGGCGCGGAGGAAACGGTCGCGCATTTCGAGGATGTTCTCAGCCGCGAGCCGGACCAGGCGGTCGCGCACCTCGAACTGGGCAAAGCCCTCGGCGTTTTGAACCGCAAGGAAGCCGCCTACGATCATTTGCTGCGCGCAATGGAGCTCAACCCGGACTTGGTCGAGGCTTACCATTATGTCGGGATTGCGCTGCTGGAGCAACGGCAATGGCAGGGCGCGAGAGAGGCGTTTGAAACCGCCCTCAAGCTCGACCCGGCCTTTCAGCGCAGTCATTTCGGCCTGGGACTGGTGGCGGATGGCGAAGGGAAAGCCGCCGAGGCCGAGCGGCATTTTGCAAGGGCCTTGGAATTGAACCCGGCGGACAACGGCGCGCGCCGCCAACTCGAGAAACTTCGCGCCAAACCAAAACCTTAGTCTCCCGGCGTCATCGTCCACATGCCGAGCGGCGCGTTCGTGGTGCCGGTGCCCACTGTCTCGGTCACTTTGTGAATCGACACATGGCCGTCGTGAAAAAGGTAGTTGAACCGTTTCGCGTGCAGCCCGTATGCCTGGGCGCCGTAATTCCAATTGTTCCCTTTGACGGCCGTGAGTTGGACGCAATTCGCATCGACTCCGGCGGGCGGGTTTGACCCCGGGCCCGCGCAGAATGAGGGCCAATCGTTGCCCGCCGCGTTGCGTCCGTTCGGCAATTCCGCAAGGAAGATGGTTCCCGCCGGATCGGTCACGACGGTTTCCTTGTAGCCTGGCGGGTCCCAATTGGGCAGCGCCCCCGGCGTGGCCCCGCGCATATTGAAGTAAATCCCGGCGCCATATTTGGCGGGCGGCAGCGGGGCCGAGAGGCCGCTGACAATAAAAGAAGGGCCAGCCCAGTTCATGGCATAGGTGCGACGCGTGCTGTACGGCGCGTAATCGATGCCGGCCTGAATTTTATCCGCCGGGCATTTCAGAATCTTGGGGATAAGGTTCGGGTTCGAGATCGCGCCGGAAATGCCGAGGATCAGGTCCGCGTCGGGATCGTTCCCGCCTATGTAGCGGTGGATGTAATCATCCCACGAGAGCTGGTATTGGTAATCGCCCGTGGAATAAGCCGTCGGCGGAATGCGCTCGGCGTGGTCCGTGCCGAACATCGCCAGGCCCAGCCCGAGCTGCTTCATCTGGGAGGTGCATTGCAGCCGTTGCGCGCGGGATTTGGCGTGGCCCAGCGCGGGCAGCAACAGACCCGCCAGGATCGCGATGATGGCAATCACGACCAGAAGCTCAATCAACGTAAACGCGTGACGCTGGCTCGCAGTCATAACGGGCTGACAGGGTGCCTCAATGTCGTCCAGCCTTATTGCTTGTCCAGTGTGACTTGGAGCTGCCGGCTGATGACGAAGCGCTTTCCCGGCGGCGCGGGAGGTATGGCGGTCAAATAGCCTTGCGCCACCACTTCCGCCAGAGTCCCGGGCGCCCGCCGTTGCTCCACGCCAAACTTGCGCACCGCTTGGGTGAGCGAGGCCAGCACGATCTCCATCTGCGCGTCGTCAGGCGCCGGCGCGGCCGGATCAAACACGGGCGGATCGGCCTCGGATTTGGACGCGGAGAGGTTGTTTGATGGGGGACCCGGGGTTGTCCCCGAATGTTTTCCGCAACCCGCAAAAAGCAACAGGCAGACGGCAAGCGCGAGGCGGGTGGACATCCCCACAGTCAAGCAGAGAAAATGATGAGCGCAAGCCTTGAAAAATTCCAGCCGCGAACCGCGCCCAACCGGCGCCCCGAACAGCATTTGCATCAGCGTCCGAAATTGGCGCCCGGGTTATCGCCCCGCCCCGCTCAGGTGAAATGCCACATCTCGAGCGTGCCGTTCAGGTAGTTCTCGATGCGGTCCACCACCACCGTCTGGTTGTAACGGGCCAGCACCTCGCCCTGGGCGTTTTCGGCCAGTTGGCAGCGCAACGCCGGCTGCATCTGCAGCTCTTGGATGCGCGAGGCCAACTCGAGCGAGTCGCCCGGCGTGTAGCTGAGGGCGTTCTCGCCGTGGCGGATCAACTCGCGCGCCCCGCCGATGCGCGTGCCAATAATCGGCAATCCGGCGGCCATCGCCTGCAGCGGCGTGATGGCGAACGGCTCCTCCCATTCCGCCGGATAGATGAACGCGTGATGCTGCCGCAGCACCGCCGGCAAATCCTTGTTCACGTTGGAAACGGTGAGAAACTCGACCGGCAATTGGTGCCGCACCACGAGCGACCGAATCTCCGCGATGTAGGCGGTTTCCCCCCGCCCGACGATGCCCAACGAGGCCTTCACCCCGTTTGCCCGCGCCTGCATGAGGGCCTGGATCACTGTCAGCACCCCGCTGCGGGCGGTCAAGGCGGTGACCACCAGAAACTTGGTCATCGGCGCGCTCATTGGCTTCACCTCGCCGAGGTAAATTTCCGTGGGGATGCCAGGATAAATCACCTCGCCGTGCTGCACGCGAAACCCGGCCCGCATGGTGGTTTGCCGGATGGCCTCGCTGCAAAAATAAAGCCGCTCGAAACGGAACGCGGCGATGGACTCCGGCTCGACCTTGGCGCGCTGATCCGGCGTGCCATAAATATCGGGCAGACGGTCATAACCTTTCACCATGCGGGTCGGCGCGGTGTTGTCCAGCCGGCCGCGACCGCCGGTCAATTCCTGGCTGCTGCGCGCGAGGTTTGTCCCGGGCGCGTTCCACCAGCGCAGCCACGGATCCTCCGCGATGCCGTGGGCAATCCAGCCGTCGGACACATCGAACACCGTCGGCAAGCGGGAATGCCACAGGCCAAACACCAGTGACTTTGACAATCCGTCCAGGCTCCAGCAATAGACCAGCTCCGGTTGAAACTCGTTTATCGCCTCGCGCAACGCGTCGTGATTGTGCAACTCCAGGGCGAGCATCTCCTTGTAATCGGTGACCAGCGGATGGTCATAGATCCCGTTCAACCAGAGGCGCCGCTCGATTTCCGGGTCGCGCTGCTCGGAGCTGACGCCGTGGTTGGAGGTCAGCACGCGCATTTGGTGGCCGCGCTGTTTCAATGCCTCGGTAACCGACTCGCAGCGCAGATCAAACGTGCCAGCATGGTGCGGCGGGTAGAGGTTGGTGACGACGAGGATTTTCACAGTTCTTGTGCCATTAGACTATCGGGGCGCGATTTCGTTTCCAAGAGACAAATGGCCGCCAGATTAAGAACGAACATTTAACAGGAGAAATCGCAGAGCGCCGAGGGGAGGAAAGGGGGTTCTTTCGGCTCAAGAAAGTTTTATGCGGCTGATGTCAGATTCGACGCGACGTCCGTTTGATACGCCTTGATCGCGGGCACAATCCCCGCCAGCGCGCCGAGGGCGATCATCCCCAGCGGCCCCCAAAGCATCACGGGATTCCACGCCAGCGGCTCCAGCACCACGCCGGTCTGCGCGCGGACCACCGACGCCACCACGCTCAAAATCGCGCCGTAGGCAACAAATCCCGTCAGCACCCCCAGCGCGGCGATGGTTGCCGCCTCGAGCACAATCGCGCCGAAAACCGTCGCCCGCCGCGCGCCCAGCGCCCGCAGGATGGCAATCTCCCGCCGCCGCTCGCTCATCGAGTTGTAAATGCTCGCGAGGATCGAGCCGGCCGCCACGAGCGCGACGAGATAGGCCACCAGCGTCAGCACCTTCTCGAACCAGCCGATTTTGGAAAACAAGTCGGCGACCACGCGGTCAATGGGCCACGCGAACGTGAGCCGGTCGCCCTGCTTGTTATATTGCAGTTCCATCTGCTTGCCCGCCACCGGTGAACGCAACTTTACCAGCACCGCGCTGATGTCCTCGGCGGACTTGGGATCGTGGCCGGTCATTTTCTCGATGCCCTCGAGCGGGATCCAAATCACTCGGTCGGCGGGCGTGTTGGACGGCTCCAAAATCCCCACCACCAAGTACGTCTCGGCGTGCTGGTTCTTCTCGTCGAAGATCAGACCGTGATAGGGATGAAACGTGTCGCCTAATTTCAACCCGAGTCGTTCCGCCGCGAAGCTTCCGACCAGCGCCTCTCGCAACGATTCTTCGAAAACACGGCCCGGCGGTGTGACTTTGAACTTTCGTCCCGGCGCGTATTCGGTGTCCGCAAACATTTTGGACAGCGTGCCTGCCAGCCGATAGCCACGATAATTGTCGCCCACCGCCAGGGGAACGGCGAGGGCGACGCGCGGGTCCTTTTGGATTTCGAGATAGTCGTTGAATGGCAAATTTCCCGGCGACGCCTCCAGGTGAAAAATGCTGTTAAGGACCAACTGCAACTGCGAGCCGCGCGCGCCCAGCACCGCATCGAAGCCGCCCGTCATGCCAGTGAAGGCCGCGAGCGACTGGGTTTTGACCACCCATACGGAGATGAGCAACCCGCTCGCCAGCGCGATGGAAAAAGCCGTCACGCAAGTCGAGAGCGCGTGCTGCCGGAGGCTTTTCCAGACGACCTGGAACAAGTTCACGCGCCGCCTCCTGACGCCGCGCGGTTGATTTGGCGCAAGTCGCGCGCGCCGGGAAATTGCGCGAGCACCTCGCGATCATGGCTCACCAGCAGCAACGCCGCGCCATTCTCCGCGCAGGCGTCGCGGATGAGTTGCAACGCGCCGCGTGCGTTGGCGTGATCGAGGTTGCCGGTCGGCTCGTCCGCGAGCACCAGCTTGGGCCGGTTCGCGAGCGCTCGTGCCACAGCCACCCGTTGTTGTTGACCAGTGGAAAGCTGGCGCGGCAGATGATGGAGGCGGTCCTTGAGACCGACCCGCTCCAATAACCCGCGGGCAAAATCGCGGTTCACGCCTGGCCCGAAAGACATGCCGAGCAGCACATTTTCGAGGCAGGTGTAGCCTTGGAGCAAGTTGAAGGTCTGGAAAATATAACCGATGGTCATGGCGCGCAGGCGGTCGCGCGCCGCCTCTCCCCGCTTTGCCATCCCGTTTCCCGCAAGGATGATCTCGCCAGCGTCCGGCTTGAGGATGCCGGCGATCAGATTGAGGAACGTGGTCTTGCCGGAACCGCTTTCCCCGCTTAACGCCAATTGTTCGCTCACCTCCAAGGTGAATCGAGGAACATCGATAACCAGGTGACTGCCGCCATCAGGCGTCACATAGGTCTTTTTTAGATCCGTGATTTCCAGGAGTGGCATGCGCCGTGTTTTGTTGGCCGTTGGACGCGCGAACAGTCGGCCGTCTTCAACCGCCGGTCAATGGAATGTTCGCAATGCTTGCACCAGCGCCATGGCCCGGCAAACTCGGCGGCGAGATGAGCAAGATCGTCGGCATTGACCTCGGCACCACCAACTCATTGGTCGCCACAGTGGACTCCGGCATCCCGTTTGTGATCGCGGATGCCGGGGGCCGCCGCTTGACGCCCTCCGTGGTGAATTTTTCCGAGGGAGGAACGGAGCCGCTGGTGGGCGCGCCCGCGAACCGGGTGCGGGCGGTGAAACCGCGCGAGACGGTTTATTCCGTCAAACGTTTCATGGGGCGGCGCGGCAACGATGTCCCCCCAGAGGAGTTGCAAGTCTCCTATCCGGTCCAGGCGAAAGGGGCGGGACCGGTGACGATTGACATTCATGGCCGGGCGATGACACCGGAGGAAGTTTCGGCCGAGGTGCTGAAGAAGCTCAAACGGGATGCCGAGGCGCACTTTGGCGAGCCGGTGACGCGCGCGGTGATCACTGTCCCGGCCTATTTCAACGACGCGCAACGCAACGCGACGATCAAGGCGGGCGAGCTGGCGGGATTCGCGGTCGAGCGCATCGTGAACGAGCCAACCGCCGCCGCTTTGGCGTACGGACTGGACCGGCTGAAGGAGCGCTCAAAGATCGCGGTATATGACTTGGGCGGCGGCACGTTTGACCTTTCGATTCTCGAATTGAACAACGGTGTGTTTCAAGTGCTCGCCACCAACGGCGACACTCGCCTGGGCGGGGATGACCTCGACCGCCGCGTGACGGAATCCATTGCCGCTCGCATCATGGCGGGAGGGGGGCCGGACATTGCGGGCGATCCCGCTTTGCTCGCGCGGGTGCGCGAGGCGGCGGAAGAGGCGAAGATCAAGTTGTCCTCCGAGACGGAAGTGGAGATCGCGCTGCCGTTCCTTACGACGGGTTTTAGCTTTCAATGCCGCCTGTCGCGGACCGAACTGGAGAACCTCACGCGCGACATCGTTGCCCGCACGCGGCCGCACTGCCTGCGCTCGCTCGCGGACGCCAAGCTTGAGGCGCGCGAGCTGGACCAAGTCATTCTCGTCGGCGGCCAAACGCGCATGCCGCTGGTGCGCCGGCTGGTGGGCGAATGGTTCGGCTGCGCGGAATTCGAGGAGACCCGGGGCGATCTGCGGATGGGCGAGGATTATCACCGGCCCGCCGGTCCGGCGCTCAACACCGCGCAAAACCCGGACGAGGCGGTGGCACTCGGCGCGGCGATTCAAGCGGAAATTCTGGCGGGCGGATTCCGGCAGGTGCTGCTGCTCGACGTGACGCCGCTCTCGCTCGGCATCGAGACCTTTGGCGGGCTGATGAATGTGATCATCCCGCGCAACTCCACCATTCCCGTGAGGGCCGGCGAGGTTTTCACCACGGCGGTGGACAACCAGCCCGGCATGCTCATTCATGTGCTGCAGGGGGAGCGCGAGCGGGCGAGGGACAATTGGAGCCTCGGCCGGTTCACCATTGAGTTCGAGCGCGCGGCCCGGGCCGTCCCGCGCGTGGGTGTGCAATTCGAGATCGATGCCAACGGTGTGTTGCACGTGCTCGCGCGCGACATCAAAACCGGCGCGCAAAAGGTGATCGAGATGCGGTCGGCGGTGGATGTCGAGGACGCCGCCGTGCAACAGATGGTAGAAGAATCCGTGGCGCACGCGTTCGACGACCTGCGCGCGCGGCAGTGGATCGAGGGAAAGCTGCGCGCGGACCAGGTGCTGGCCGCCACGCGGCACGCGCTGGCCGAGTGCGCCAGTGAAATGGATGCCGATTATCGCGCCCAGGTGGAAACCGCCGCGCGCGCCGTTACGGATGTTCTGGCCGCGGAAGATCCGGTCACGAGGACCGGGGATCCGCTGGGGCTAAAAGCCAGCGTCTCCGCGCTGGACGAGGCGACGAAGCCACTGGCCAACCTGCTCATGGACAAGGCGCGCGAGGCGCTGTTGCGACGGCGTGGATTGATTGATTGATTGATTGAATCTCCTCGGGAAGGGAACCGGCGACGGGCGACTCAACCCCGCGCATCGGCCGCGCCACCCTCGCGCCGGTCGGGAGGTTGCTCGACGTTCAAAAACTTGGCGACCGCCTGGGCGCGGGAATTCACCTGCAATTTCTCGTAAATGTGGCGGACATGGACATGCACAGTCTCCTTGCTGATGCCCAGCAGTTCCCCAATTTCCTTGTACTGGTAGCCCTTCGCCAAGAAGCTCAGCGTTTGCTCCTCGCGCTTGGTCAGCTCCGCCTCCCGGACGGCTTTGCGCTGGAAGGATTGCACGACCTTGCGGGCAATGTTCGCGGACATCGGCGCGCCGCCCCCGTGCACCTCGATCACCGCCTCGAGAATTTTGGAGGGCGCGGCTTGTTTCAGCAGATAGCCGATGGCGCC
>CAZMLP010000647.1:0-6556 GCA_964566745.1 uncultured Verrucomicrobiota bacterium
ATGCCCATCGCAAAGTCCTGCTTCTCGCGACCATGGTCCACCGATTTGGCCAGAATGCGGTTCATCACGGCCAAGTCCTCTTGTAAAGCGGTCTGCGCCTCGGCGGTCAACGCGCTCGGGCCGACCACAATGGGAACGGTCATTTTGGGCGAGCCAAAATTGAAAGTCTCCTTCAAGCCATCCAGCGCGATGTCCCAAGCCGCCATCGCCTCTGGCGCCTCCGGCGGTTCCGGCGGATCGATCTGCGCGATCTCGGCAAGGGACTTGTTCGCCCGGTCTAAGGCTAACTGCTTCTGTCGTTGCGCTCTCTCGGTCGCGTGCAGGGCACGCTCGGCGGCGCGGAGATGAACCTCCTTCGCCTTCATGTCGTCCTCCAGTTTTCCCACATCGGCGTCAACTTCCGGGACTTCGGGCGTCACCTCGACTTTCGCGTCGGCGGTGACGTTGACTTTGGCTTCTTGGCCAAGAGTCACCGGGGCTCCGGCGAGGAGCGCGCCCGTGACAAGGGCCAGCATGTGTCTGCGTTGCATAATTGTCTTTTGTTAATCGTGGGTTGAGGTGGCTCCGGCCGGGAGGGGATTCGCACCCTCTTGGGCGTTGGAATTGGCGACCAGTTCGCCCAGAAGATTCTCGGCATTCTTCAAGCGGCTTTCGCCGACCACCGCCACCTTCTCGAGATTGGCGTTCACATTATTGAACAAACGACGGGTGTCCTGTTTGTCCTTGGCGCGGTCCGACTGGTAGGCATCGTAAAAGTCGGCCATCATCCGCTGGGTGCCGGAGGTGGCGGCAGCCACCGTCCCCGCCGCAAAGCGCTCGGCGCTCGCGCGCAGGGCCCACTGCTCGGGGGTGGTGGGATCAGCGCCGTTCACATCCAGCGCCGCGAGGAGATCCTGCTGCACTTGCTTTCGCAACTCGGGGAGGAGCGAGGCTTGAAGGGCCTTCATATCCGTGCCGGGCGCGGAATAGCGCCCGCTGGCAAAGCCCGCGCCAATCAGCACCACGGCCGCCGCGGCCCAGCGCAGGGCGGGTGATTCCAGCCAGGCGCGGCTACGATGGGTTGGCACCTTCCACGCGTTGAGCGTGCTCATGGCGCCGCGCCAGCCTGCCACCGACCGTTTGCAATCGGGGCAGACGTGGAGATGCGCCTCCAAATCCGTCCCGCCGCCCTCTTTCAGCTCGCCGTAAAGGTAAGCCATCCATTCTTCTCGACTCGGATGATTCATATCAAAATTGTCTCGTTAGGGTTCCATCTTGGGCCGGAGCCCGGCTTGGGCGTGTGACCCATTTCCCGTTTCAACAGCCGCTCCAGGAGGGTCAATGCCTCGGCCATGCGCGATTTCACTGTTCCCTCGGGGATTTCCAGCACCTCGGCGATCTCGCGGAACTTCAAATCCTCATAGTGCCGGAGCACCACCACACTGCGATACACCTCGGGCAGTTGCAGCAATGCCCGCCGGACCATCTCCGCCTGCTCGTTCGCCGCCAGCCGCGCGTCCGGGTGAGGCTCGTCGTCCTCCAGGAGCGCGATCGGCGCCAGGGCGCCGTCCGGTTCCGCGTCGAGCGATTCCTCAGCCCGCCGCTTCCGCCTCCGCAGCTCGTCGTAGCAGAGGTTCATCGCCACCCGCCACAGGAAGGAGGAGAACTTGCCGTCCGCCTGGTAATCCTTCCGCCGCGCAAACAGCCGGCTGAAGGTTTCCTGCGCGGCATCCTGCCCGCGGTGCGCGTCCCCGAGCATCCGGGTGCAAAGGCGCTGGATGGTCCCCTCCCACCGGCGCACCAAGGTCGCGAACGCGGCCTCGTCGTCATGCGTTTGCACCCGCCACATCGCCTGCTCGTCCGAGCAAACAAAGAGCGACTTGAGAGCGGCCAAAGGCGTGTCTCGCATATTTAAGTTGCTACGCGACAGCCAGTTCTAGCCGCGGAAGACCTGCCCGTCATTCCCACCGCTCGCTTTGGTTTGTCAGCCGCTGTTTTGCGCACATTGAGTCAACGCCGGTCGGTGTCAAATGGTTCGGAATAATATTGATATTTGCCGACGGTCGATCTCCTGTCATCACCCCGCCCATATTTGGTGCAAACCATGATTCTTCTTTAAATTGTGGTCGTTCCCGCGCCCGCTCTACGACTCCCTTCCGGGTCTTCGGTGCGTCCAACAAACCGCACCGTTTCTCGCGCCTGCGGCACGATGGAAAACTCAAAACAGAGGCATATCCATCTCTATTCCAGCAGGTTATATCTCCACCACTATTGCAACTTCCCTTGGCCACTGGTGTTGAATAAGCCGCAGGCTCGACAAGTCGAATTAATACGACTTGAAAAAACCAGTAACGAAACTGATTCATCAAGCGACATTAGTCATGGAAGGCGATCCATGCAGGTGATGATACAACGATCGGAACAAGGGGGTAAATCGACTCCTTCCGGCCTCTCACTTTTCTCCATTGCCCCTTTCGCACCGGTTGGAGGCGCATATTTGATTCTCCTCGCCTCCTGCCCTAAACTCCCCCAACCTCATCCAGTCGCATCGCATGAAACCTCAAACCTTGTTCCGGCGCGCGGCGGCTCCGCTAGCGCTCGGTTTGGCCGTGCTTTCCGGTTGCAAGCAAGCCCCTGAAAAAGCATCGCCGTCAGTGGACCCGCCGGTGACGAAAATCGTCGCCGCGCCAGCCGCTACCAATGAACCGGCGGCTGTGGCGGCTCCACCCTCGACGTCGGCCACCGTCAAAACCGCTCCCCGCGTCGCCCCATTGTCTCCCGGAGTGGTCGAGGTGGTGCGGCTCGCCCAGGCGGGGGTCAGCGAGCAAGTGATGATGGCCTATGTGGACAACTCGCCTCTCTCCTTCGATTTGAAGGTGGACGAGGTGGTTTACTTGAATGATTTGGGTGTGCCAGGCACCGTCATCTCGGCTTTGCTACAGCACCGGGAGAGCTTTGCGGATCGGGCGGCAGGCGAGGACAAGATACCCGACCCGGCACCAGTTCCGACCACGCCCCAACCGCCGGCAACAACCGCGACGCCCGCCCAAACGGTGGCCACGACCCCGCCGCTCCAGGCTCCCCCCCCCGTCGCGGTCGCTCCCCCCGGGCCGACGAACAACACCCCCCCCCAACAACCGGCCGTGATCGTCTCCCAACCTCCGGCCGAGGTGCAATACATCGCGCCGCCGGAGCAGGTGACGGACAATTATTTTTATGACTCGCTGGCCCCGTACGGTTCTTGGATTTATGTGGCCGATTACGGCTGGTGCTGGCAGCCGAGCGTGGCAAGCCTAAATGTGGACTGGCAGCCCTATTCCGACAATGGGCGCTGGCTTGACACGGACAACGGTTGGTATTGGCAGTCCGGCTACACCTGGGGCTGGGCGCCATTTCATTATGGGCGCTGGCATCGCTCTCCTGGCCGGGGCTGGGTGTGGCTGCCGGACACCACCTGGGGTCCGGCCTGGGTGACGTGGCGGCAGACACCGGAGTATTGCGGCTGGGCGCCGTTGCCGCCCGGTTGCCTTTATGAGCCGGGCTTCGGCCTGCGTTATCGCGGGGCGCGCATCGGCCTCGATTTCGATTTCGGGTTCGGCGCGGAATGCTACACGTTCGTCCATTTGGGCCATTTTTATGACCGCTCGCCATGGCAGCATCGCGTGCCGCTGGCACAGGCGCGCGGCTTCATGCACGGCAGCCAGATTAACCACGGCTTTGTCGCCAGCCGGGGCAATGTGGTGATTAATCGCGGCGTGCCCGTGGAAAATGTGCGCCGTTTCTCGCGCGAGGAAGTTCGCCGCGTCTCGTTCCATGATGTGGACGCGCGGCAAGCCGGGAAAGACAAACCCGAGCATTTCGAGCGCAACGGACAGACGTTGAATGTGTTCCGCCCGCAGTTGCCCAAGCAAGCCTGGGCGCCGCCGCAAACGATCATCCATCGCCAGGAGGAATCCCGCCGCGCGGCCGCGAGCTTGACGGCGGCGGTGGCAAACACACCGGGAGCCTTCCCCGCTCCGGGAAGCCCGCCGCAAGCCCGTCAGCCGCTGGGATCTTCAGGCGCGCCTGCCGCTGGCAATCAATCGCAACTGCCGTTTCGCAAGATCGAGCCGCGCCCCGGCTTTGCCGCCCCCTCGACCACTCGACCCTCGGATATCGTTTCGCGGCCCGTCGGGAATTCAAGTGGCCAAGGACATTCCCAAACCACCCAGTCCGCTGCAGTTGGCGGGGGTCAAGCCGCCGTCGCGCAACCGGCACTCGCGACCACCGTTCCTGGCAGTGGATTTACTGGCAGGCCAAACGGCAATCCTGCGGGGAATTTTAACCCCCGCCCATCAGACCCGGGGCGTCCCGAGCCGCATGCGCCCGCGCCTGGAGCCTCCATTGGCCAGATGAACCCGGTGACGACGCCTGCGCTTCCGGGAGGCAGAGTGCCTAATGCCCCGCCAGTCGCGGGCGATCTGGCCAACAAGCGAACCGAAGAGCGTGCCTATTTCCCGCCGAACTCAACCCCGGCGCCCAATCGTCCGCAAACTCCGGTCGTCATTCAGAACAAGCCGGTGGAAAACCAGGCCACCGCGCCGCAGGCCAATCCGCGCAACGCGCCCAACCAAGGCCAGCAGCGCCCCAGCACCCCGGCTTATTTCAACCAACCGTCCGGCGACCAGACGGTGGTACTCCGCGAGCCCGGAAATCCACGCGTCAATCCAAGCGGGAGAATCACTCAAACGGAACAACCCGGGAACCGGCCCGCGCCCAGTCCGACCTACTCTCAACCGGTGGCCCGGCCCCAACAGAATTACACGCCGCAACAACAGCCGAACAACGTGCCTGCGAGCCGCCCGCCCACGTACACGGCGCCTCCGATTCCGCAACCCGCGTCGCGCCCCCAGCAGAACTACGTTCCACAGCAAGCTCCGCCACGCGCCGCCACGCCCGTGCCTTCGCCACCGGCGCCCGCCTCCCGTCCCGCGCAAACCTCGCAACCCGCGCGGCAGGAAAACAATTCCCGCAAATAGCGGGAGTGAATTCGCGGGAGCGTTTTTGAGTCAATGGAGACAAGGCAATCACTCCTATGGACACACCATGGCTTCTCCGGGGATGGGCGGGAACGGCTCGATGGATGCGGACCGCGTTAGTCGCACTGGTTGTTGGATGGGCGACGGCGCGCGCCACCGCGCAGTCAATTACTCCCCAGATTTATTACGCGACTGACTTCGAGGTCTCGGAAGGATACAACCCGGACCTTACGCTTGTCGGCCAGCAAAACTGGCTCGGTTCTGGCTCGGGCGGAAACGGCATCGTCACCAACTTTTTCGACGGCCTCGGCAACGCGGCCTACGTCGGTTATTTCCCGCCGGGAACCAATGACGAGTCGTTGAGTGTTTTCCGGCAACTCGATTACCACCCGGATCCGAATCACCCCGCGCTGGTGACGTTCTCGACGTGGATGCAGATCGAAGATTCCCAGGCCACGACCAACCGCGACGACTTCCGCTGGAGCATTTACAACAACGAGGGCAACCGGCTCTTCACGTTGAATTTCGACAACGCCAGCCTGCTCGTCTCGTACCAGCTGGATGACACGAACGGCTTTATCCCCACTGGCAAAACGTTCACCAATGACGTGGCCTACGAGGTGGTGATCACGATGAATTTTGCGCGCAACCTCTGGAGCGCGGCGGCCAATGGCGCGAACCTCGTGAATAGCAAGCCGATCTCCACCAAGTTCAACACGGCGCTGAATCTCGGCGACGTGGACGCGGTCTGGTTCACACAGGACCCCAGGCACCCCGGCGACAACTACATGGTCTTCGACCAATATCAGGTAACCGTGTCAGCGCTCTCCTCAATTCCTCCGACCTTGGTGGGCGTGACGCGCCTGGAGGACGGGCGGTTCCTGGTGCGGCTACTGGGCGAGCCGGGCTTGAAATATCTGATTGAGGCCAGTCCGGACTTGCGAAATTGGGGCGCGCTGCAAACCATCACCGCGCCCGCCTCGGGTACCATCGATCTACTGGACGAGACCTCAACGAACGCGCCTTCACGTTTCTACCGCGCGCGAGAAGTTGCCCAGTAATTTCGAGCCGACTCTTTAGAGCGAGTTAATTGAATCTGTGGCCGTTTTTGGTAGGGACCGGTCGCCGAACGGTCCAGGAACGTCCAAGCAGCAAGATTTGCCAACGGCGCCGCCGAAGCTTTTGTCTGTGGCGCCAGATTTGCCCGGACGGCTCAGCGAGCCGTCCCTACCTGGCGCCTGCCCGGCTATGTTTTCGGGGGAGCCCACCCCCGCCGGCGCGCGGCTACATAATTATTTAATTTGCTTCAGCGCGGCAGCAACTCGCTCACGAGGGACTTCTCCTCCTTCAACTCGTTCTCGGTCGCGATGATCTTGGCGCGGCTGAAATCGTTCACCGGCACGCCCTGGATGATGGACCATTTGGAGCCGTCGCTGCGGGTCGGGTAGGAATAGATAAGGCCGGACTCAATGCCATAGCTGCCATCCGAGCAGGTCGCGACACTGAAGCAATCGTCCGGATGCGTCGCGGTCGTCAACGAGCGGACGCTGTCCACCACC
>CAZMLP010000648.1:0-1862 GCA_964566745.1 uncultured Verrucomicrobiota bacterium
GCATTCGACTCGAAAGCCTTCAGGGAGCCATCGCGCCGCTCCAGCACGTCCAAGAAACCGGCCAGCCCGTCGATTTGCCACGGGGCGTATTTGCCGTCCACCGGGGTGGCGAGGCGGTTGAGCGGACCGGCAAGAGACGCGGTGTTGTCCGCCCTCAACGCCAGGCCCAGCAACTGCGCCAGCAGGTCGCCGGCGACCTTTCCGCCCGCCCCCGGGTTGAGCAGACGATCCAGCATTTCCGTCGCGTGCCCCTTGGCAGAACTCAGGACCGCCGTCCGCAACCATGTGCTCGCCGGATCGCCCAGCGCCAGTTGGGCCAACGTCGCGCCCGCGCGCGGGTCATCCCACTCTCCGAGGCTTAACGCGAGTTGATACCGCACGCGCGCGCCCGGATCATTCACCAACTTGAGCAACGCCTCCCCCATTTCCCGCTCCGCCGCCGCGTGCGACCCTTTCCGCAAAAACGACTCGCTCAATTGCACCGCGAACTCGCGAACGCCTGGATGAGCGTCATTCAAACCCCGCTGCACATGCGCCTGCGTGAGCAGCCCCAGCCCTTCCATCGCGCTCAATATCTGCACGCGCGCCTTGGCATTCTTTTCGCGGCCCAGCGCGCGGGACAGTTGCGCCCGGGTTGGTTTGTCTTTTCGTCCAATCAAGAGGCGCTGCGCCGTGTCGCGTTCCCAACCGTTTTCACTGCCGAGCCGGTTGACCAACTCCGTGGTCGTCAACCGGTCGAGCCGCGGGACAGGCCGGAGCTTTGCTCCTTCTGGATAGACCCGGTAAATGCGCCCCTGGTCGTCGCCCGCCCGGAGGTCCGGCCGTTGCTTTAACTCGTCGGGAAAATATTCGGGATGCTCGATCACCAGCCGATAGACATCCGCCACGTAGAGCGCGCCGTCCGGTCCGGTCTTGAGCATCGTGGGGCGAAACCAGTTGTCGCTGGACGCGAGAAACTCCACTCCCTGCTCGTCCGCCGCGCGATGACTGGAAAACGTGACGCCGTCCGCCTCCAGGATCTCCCGGTGCACCACATTTTGCGCCGGCTCGCTGATAAACACGCTGGTCGCGTAGTCCGGTCCGAACAATGCATCGCGATAAGGGGTGGCACTGTTTGCCGAAGTCAGATTATTGGCCGCCTCAGGCCAGTTGAAGCGTGGTTGCGGGCGGCTCGCCGGGAAGACTCGCGTCGCGTTGGGATAATTCGCGGTCACATGCCGGGTGCTCGTGACGGCCAAGTCAGGATTCCGGGCCAGATAACGCTCCGGCAACACATAATGCCAAAGCCAGGTCGGGTTCTCGTTTCCAAACCAATTGCCCCAATCGTCGCGGCGGCGGCCAAACTGGGTTTGCCCTTCGATCAACTCAAACTCGCCGGTGTCCGGCCGGAACCGGAGATCATGCCCGCGCAAGTTCGCGGTCTTGCCCGTGATCCCGGATTTAATGGAGCCCCCGCTGCCGCCATTGGCCGCGTAAACCCAGTTGTCCAAGCCATAAACGAAGCCATTGACGCGATGTTGCTGGTTCCCCTCGCGAAACCCGGTGAAAAGCAATTTGCGCGTGTCCGCCTTGCCGTCGCCATCAGTGTCCTCCGCGTAAAAAATATCCGGCGCGGCGCTGATCAAGACGCCTTGGCCCCAGACCATAATGCCATTGGGAAAATTGACGCCGTCCAAAAACACGGTAGCCTTGTCGTAACGCCCGTCACCATCGGTGTCCTCCAGATATTTGATGACACCGCCCGCCTTGCCGTGACCATCCAGGCCCAAGGGATAATCTCGCATCTCGACGACCCAGAATTTTCCGTCGGGACCCCAGTCGTACGCCACCGGATCAATTACCAGCGGCTCGGCGGCGACAAG
>CAZMLP010000649.1:0-4016 GCA_964566745.1 uncultured Verrucomicrobiota bacterium
CCTCGGCTATGACGCCCTCGGCCGCCTCGTCGCCATCACCAACGCCCTCGGACAGGTGACGCGCAACAGCTATGACGCGCTGGGTCGGGTCGCCGCCCAAACGGACGCGCTCGGGCGCAGCACCGCCTTTGGTTATGATGCCCTCGGTCGGCGGGTCAGCACGACGTATGCGGATGGCGCCACCCAAACCGCGGCGTATGACGCCGATGGCCGTCTGGCTGCGCAAACGGACGCCTTGGGCCACACCGTCCGCTACGGCTACGACTCGCTCGGCCGCATGGTGGCGAAAACCAACGCCCTCGGCGAGATGACCCGTTACAGCTATGACGCCGGTGGCCGCCTCTCCAGCCAGACGGACGCCCTGAACCGCGCCACTTCCTACGGCTACGACGGCCAAGGCCGCCTGACCGCCGTTGTTTACCCGGATACCACCACCGAGAGCTTTGCTTATGACGCAGCCGGTCGCCGCACCCGCCACACGGACCAGGCGGGCAAGAGCACTTTCTACGGTTATGACGCCGCTGGACGGCTGGTCGCGGTGACCAACGCCCTCGGCGAGGTCACTCGTTACGGCTATGACGCCCTCGGGCGTCTGCTGAGCCAGACGGACGCGAACAGCCACGTCACCACCTACACCTACGACGCACTGGGTCGCCAAACCTCGCGCGTGCTGCCCGGCGGCCAGGTCGAGCGCTATGCTTATGACGCCGGCGGCAACCTCGTGGCCCGCACGAATGCCAATGGCCATGTCATCACCTACCAGCGGGACGCCCTGAACCGCGTCACCGCGCGCGTGCCGGATCCGGCGCTGGCCACCGCCGTTCCGGTGACTTACGCTTACAAAGCCGTCGGCTTGCGCACGAACATGACCGACGCCAGCGGCGCCACCGCCTACCAGTATGACGTCCGCAACCGCCTCGTGGCCAAGACCAAGTCCTGGACCGGCGTCAGCACGACAGTCACGCTCCAGTATGATTACGATTTGGGCGGGAACCTGACCGGTCTGGCCTCCTCCAGTTCGAACGGGGTCAATGTCACCTACACCTATGACGCCCTCAACCGTGTCCAACGGGTGCGGGACGTCCCGGCCGGCGAGACGGTTTACCAGTATGACGCCGTCGGGAACATGCTCGGCTACACGTTCCCGAACGGCGTCACCAAGAACTACGCCTACGACGCGCTGAACCGCCTCACCAATGTCGTCGCCAGCCACTTGGCGGACGAGTTGGCGCGGTATGATTACACCGTCGGCCCGACGGGTCGGCGCGAGACCTCGGCGGAGAGCGTGGTTCGTGGTGGTGTCACCAACCGGATCAGCCGCCAGTTCTACTACGATCCCTCGTACCGTCTGACCAACGAGGCGGTGACCATCAACGGCTCGCCCGCCGCCGTGGCCTACCACTACGACCCGGCGGGCAACCGCCTCGGGCGCGACTCCACCCTTGCCGCGCTCCCCTCCGCCACGCACAGCTACGACGACAGCGACCGCCTCGCCAGCGACTCCTACGATCCCAACGGCAACACCCTTGCGGCGGTCATGCGGGACCCGGTCAGCGGTGTGCCCCGCAGTGTCGCCGACCAGTACGACTTCGAGGACCGCCTGGTCTTTCGCCAGACCACGATCAACGGCCAGTCCGCCGAGGTGGACATGGCCTATGATTGCGATGGCAACCGCGCTTGGAAGAAGGTCACCACCGGGACCAACACCGTCACCACCTACTACGTGGTCGATGACCTCAACCCGACCGGTTACGCCCAGGTGGTCGAGGAGTTGCAACCTTTGCCCAACCAGCCCACGGAACTGGCCGTCGTGCGGGCCTACACCTATGGCACGCAACTCCTTTCCCAGGACCAGCTCATCAACGGCCAGTGGACGCGCAGCTTCTACGGGTACGACGGGCAGAGTGTGCGCTTCCTGACCGATGACCAGGGAAACGTCACCGACACCTACGATTACGACGCCTTCGGCAACCTGATCGGTCGCACCGGCACCACGCCGAATGTCTATCTCCACCGGGGCGAGCAATGGGACGGGGAACTGGGGCTTTATTATCTTCGCGCCCGTTATGCCAACCCGGACACCGGTCGGTTCTGGACCTCAGACACCTTCGGCGGCTTCCAGGATGATCCCGCCAGCCTGCACCATTACACCTTCAACCAGAACGACCCGGTCAACCGCCTCGATCCCAGCGGGCATTTCAGCATTGGCGAGGTGGTTGGTGCCAGTGACATCGCCAATGACGTCGGGCCGGCTATCAACAGTTTGCTGATCGGCAGCTACGCCGCGCTGCGTGGCACCATTGGCGGGGAGGCGGTGTCCGCCGACCAGGCGCAGTTCCGCTACTCGGCAAACTTGACCCCCAACGCCCACTATGACTTCGGCATGGATAATTTCTGGACCACCATGAAAGGAGCCCCCTTCTTGCTGATCCAAAATCCTGTGCCGGAGTGCGACTGGTGCTCTTTTGGGGTCAGCGAGGTCACGCTGGGAGTGACGATCAAGTTTTACCACAATCCGCTCGTCGCGGGAGGGCCGAACCCGGGGGCATCCGCCGGCGGCGCAACCAGAGGCATGAACTTCCATACCGCCCCGGAAACCCAGGCGCCGCCGCCGCCCAAGGTGATCGAATTAGGAGATGGCGACGCTGATTTTTGGAGTCGTGACAATCTATTCACCCAAGTCCCGCAAGTCCCACTTCCGCCGAGTCTGGCGAGATTACAGGAGGAATTCCGGGTAATGATGAATACGAAATCCGGCGTCTATGACCGGATGCAGGACCCCTACAAGTATTCCGTCCCCTTCAATCCGTTCACCGGTGAACCATTGATGTCTCATCAGGAGGTCCAAGAGCAGGCCGAGGCGTTCGTGCGGCTTTCCACATTGGGCAACTACGACACGATCACCGAGGGCGTTTTTGCGACGATCGGAAACCGGGACTCGCAGGGCATGCTGCTCACCCCGGCTGAACGGACCTATGCGCGGACTGTGGCGTGGATAGACGTGGCTGCCATCGTGGGGCCTGGCCTTGTGGAAAAATTCGGGCAGAGGGCGGTCTTCACCACCATCGAGTTAACCACGGAATTGACTCTGCAAAACCGGTGGTGCAACCTGGCCACAAGAACCGAGTCCCTACTGGATCAGATGGCTTATAAAGCATCTCTTCCTCGCTTTAAGACTCCTGCAAGCAGTTTGGCAAATCAGTGGGAAATAGCCAACACCGGTCCTTACAACTATAGAGTTAGTGGCGGAGGTGTAATTCTTGATGTCGACGGCATCATTGGCACTACAATTCAGGAGGCAAAGTACATTAAGGATCCGTCGAAAAGCCCGTTTATTAAAGGTTCTCCGGAATTCATTATTGACCAAATCGACGATGAATTCGCGAGAATGGCAAAAATCATCGCCGATCCAAGCAATCCGCTCCAGAATGTAGAAGTGATTATCAACAATCCGGCAGCCGAGAAGTTTTTCCTTGAACTTTTGAAGAGGCACTCCCTTAATGGTAGAGTTATAGTGCGATGAACAAGCTGATGGTTTACGATCCAAGACGAGGGTCCCTCGATAGGGACCAAATAAAGCTCATTCTTTCAAATTTTGACGAAATACGGAGTATTCAAGATTCTCCAGACGAATTTGCCTGTCTATCCGCGTATTTTGCTTTTGGGGAAGAAAATAATCGGGTAGAACTTCGAAAAGAATGCGACCTCTTGATACTTGGGAGGGAAGGTGAGGCGGCGTTAGAGTTGGCGTTTCGCATCCAAAAGCAGTACCCCACTGGCCTGCATTTAGTGGACGAGAATTATTCCTTGGATTTGGCGGTTGGTGACTTTGCGGACATTGCCGCCTTTAAGAAGGCTGCGTTGAAGATATTGAACACGGCAGGTTAAGATTTGAATTCGACACGCCATCCATAGCACGCAACACGCCATCAAAACAACTCGTTGGCGGCGAGCAATTTTTAAAGCGGAAGAATAGCCTGCGGACGAGCTGGCGCGGTATGACTTCACCGTCGGCC
>CAZMLP010000650.1:0-1724 GCA_964566745.1 uncultured Verrucomicrobiota bacterium
TGAGGACCGCGCCATTGGTCAAAATCAACTCGCCCGCCGTGATCTGTTTCGCGGAGGTGATGCCGGAATCAAGAATCAATTGCTCCTGGGCTGTGACCAGGGGCAACGGCGTTTCGCGCCCGTCGCCGCGAATAATGACCTGCGGCGTGGCGCCGGGCTTTTGCAGGAATATGGTGCCGGGAGCGCCATTGTTGGCTCCCGTGCCGCCCGTGGTCGCGACCGCGATGGAGGCCGGGGCAGAACCGTAAATGGCGATCCGTCCGCCGCCCCCGCCGCCCGACTCCGGTCCGCCCAGACCGCCGTTGGCATGAATCGAGCCAGCGCCGGTAATCTGCCCGGCATTGATCAGGATGGAACCGCCGCTGCCGGCCCCCGCGTAACGACTCCCGTCGCCACCATCGGCCTCAAGCGTTCCCTCCAGCACGAGATTCGTCACGGTGATGGAAACGGAACCGCCGCCGTTGCCGCCCTGGCCGCTGTCCGATCCGCCGCCGCCGCCGAGGTCAGTGGGATTTCTGAAATCGCCATACACATCCGCCACGGTTCTTTCCGCGTCACCAAAGGCGCCCAAGCCGCCGTGGCTGCCGCCGTTGCGACGCGTGCTGCCATCCACGTTGCCCTTGGTGCGCCCCGCTTGCGAGCCGTTGCCCGGGTTCTGGCCACCCAGATAGCCTTTTCCACTCACGTCAATCCGGCTGGTCGCATCGACCGTCAAATTGCTCACCACCAGTTGCAGGCCGGCCTGGCCATTGGCCCCGGCGGAGGCGTGGCTCAACACGGCGCCATTGGTCAACGTCAACGAGCGCAATTTCACCAACCCGTTGACAATCACCGTTTTGCCGTCGATTACCACATCCGAAAAGCCGTCCCGGGGATCGGTCGGATTCAGGCCGAGCGCGATCTCCAAGCCGTCCGGCAAGCCGTCGCCGTCCGTGTCGGCCAGCAACGGATCAGTGATGTAGCCATCCTTGCCCGCGATCACTTCCTCGCCGTTCGTGATGCCGTCCTTGTCGTAGTCCTCGTCCCCATCCCTCACGCCATTGCCGTCGGTGTCGGGATTGCCGGGATCAAGCCCCAGCAAGACCTCGCCCGCGTTGCTCAGGCCGTCCTTGTCAAAGTCCTCATCACCATCCGGAATTCCATTGCCGTTGCTGTCCGCCTTGTCCGGATCCAATCCCAAAGCCACTTCGAGGGAATCGGGAATCCCGTCCCCGTCACGGTCTCCAACCGGCGAGAACACGCGGAAATTCCAGGTGGATGGATTCGACAAATGCAGGCCCGCGATGTCCGTCACGTCGCTCGTCACATCCACCCGGTACACACCCGGCGCCAGCGGGCTGTCAAAGTTCAGGAACGCGCCCAGCACATCCGCCTTGAACTGGATCACGCCATTCGTGAGCACTTTGTCATCAGCGTTTCCAAACACGCCGTCGGCGCCGGACCACGTCACCTTGAACGAGTCGGTTGTCAGGCTCCCGCCGGCAATCGGCTCGCTGAAGAAGGCCGTGATCAATTGGGCGCCACTGAGAATCGCGCCGTTGCGCGGAGTGGATTTCTTGAACTGCGGTGGCGTCGCGTCCGCCACCAATTTGTAATTGATCTCGTCGGACCACGTCGAGTTGCCGCCCGTGTCCGTGGCTTTGGCCCTGACGATCAAATTCGTCTTCGTCGCGCTCAAGGCGGGGGTGATAAAACGATACTCGAACGGGAAGTTTCCGTCCGTC
>CAZMLP010000651.1:0-10103 GCA_964566745.1 uncultured Verrucomicrobiota bacterium
GGGGCGAAGTCTCGCCGCGCGCCGCGTTTGAGCCTTCACTTGACTCGGCTAATTACCCGCCTCGCCCGGCCAGATTTACGAGGCTGGCACGGCGTTGTGGGTTGGCCTTACTCCGGCGTCACGCGAATGGTGTGCTTCACCGGCGCGTAGGCTGCCTTGATCGCGGCGGCCAGCGGCTCGCGGGCCTTTTCGGTCTTGTCCACGATGCTCATGAGATCGGACCTGCCAAGCGGCCCGTTGAACATTTCCTTGATCTGCCAGGTCTCGAACGATTGCTTGGCGGCGACCGCCTCGTCCACCTTGGCAAACGCCTGGCTGAACGGGTTCACCGCGAATTCCTCCGCCAGGTTGACTCCGTGCGCGAGTTGCTCTGCCGGGAAGGATTTCGTCTCTTGCCCCCAGGTGACGCGATACTTTTTGGCGCTCCCGTTGGTGACGACCAGCATGAGCCGGTTCAACTCCTGGTTGAAGGGAACGAGACTCATGCCCGAGCGGATGTTGTCATCCTTGCTGGCATCGCCGGTGGCGCAAAACGGAAAACGGCGGCTGAGAATCTGCAATTTGCCGTCCTTGAAACCGAGGAGCTGGTGGCCCTCGGAGAGGTTGGCCTGGCGCAATTTCATGTCGATGGTGAACGTGCCGATTTCACCATCCATGCCCATGCCTTTCAGGAAGGCGTGGGCCATGACCAACTGGCCGGCCCAATTCGGATGCACACCATCTTTGCCCGCCACGGCATATTCCTCGCCGTATTTTTTCCGCGCCTCGTAATTGGCCTTGAACATCGGCCAGAAGACGTCGGCGAAGCCGGTGTTTTCCGCCTTGGCCAGCTCAATGTCGATGTTGCGCAGTTCGTAGAGGTTCAAATTCAACTGCTCGACGGTGTAGTTCGCCGAGCCGGTCCAGGTGGGCAATTTGCCGATGCAGCCGGGCGAGCCCAGCACCACATACGTTCCGGCCTGTTTGAACAGGTGAATAATGTCCGCCTGGTAGCCGCGGTAACGGTCGCCGATGGATTGCTCGTAGGGACGGTAACCGTGATCGTTCATGCCGTAACAGGTCGTGGCCACCATCGGGCGGAAGCGCAACACATCGTCGGACATGCGCGCGAGGAAACCCGGCGCCTGCTCGCCGCTCCAGCCGAACTGGCGCACGGAGGCGTTCAACTCCGGGGTGCAAACGGTCAGATAAGTCTCGATGATCCGCGAATACATTTTCTGCTCGGTGATCGAGTCGCCGCAGATCGCCACGCGCAAGTCCGCTCGCGCTTGCTCGGGTATGACCATCGGGGCGGAGCCATTGACAGTGCTGCCGCGCGCGGGCTGGCGTTGCGGCGCGACCGGAATCTTGAACTTGGCGAAGTACGGGTCGTCCGGTTTGGCCTCCAAGTTTTGCCCGAAGACCGTGGAGACCAATGACAGTGAAAGAACAACGGCGATTTTGCGCATTTGATTCAATGGAATGTTACGAACAGCTTTCGGGTTCCACCCGCCGCAGTCAAGCGGATGCGGCGTCGGGGAAATTACCGTCACTTGCCGGATTCGATCTGCAAGGATTCCTCCGGCCAGCGGAGCGAGGTCTTGGTTTGCACGGGATACGACCAGTCCCCGGGCGAGCGGGTCAGCGTGATTCCCGTCTGTCGCTCGGCGGCCAGCGCGAGAGCTTGGGGAATGTCGAGGAAACGGGAGACATTCAGGTAGTCCGGTCCGTCGCGTTGCATGGCGGGCAGGGCGGACAGTTCGAGGCGCTTGATCTCGGGCGAGAAGAGCGACGCGTAGAGGGCGTTGGCGGCCATGTTTCCCTCCGCGGTCAAGATGACCGGGGCTTTGGCCAGCGCGGGAAGTTCCCGGATGGCCAGCACGCCGCGTTGGATGTCCCAAACGCGCATGCCATCGATGGTTTGCCCCAGCAGCATGAAGCGCCGGCGCAAATGAGTTTGCTTGCGCTCGTCGCCGCTCCATTGGGTGAGACCGATGCCGCGCGGAGCGAGCAACACGATCGCGCTGTGCCCGGCGGCGATTTTTTGCGCCGCTTGTCGGAAGTCGATTTTTTCTCCCGCTTTGCCGCCGGAGCGCGTCTTGACCTCTTCCTCCAGCGATTTGCCGAAAGGCTCCCGCAAAGCGTCCATCCAGCTTTGCCAGTCCGCCTCGCCCAATACTCGAAAGTCAATCCGCTCCACCTCGTGAAACGGCTTGCTTTGCAGCACATACAAGCGGAGGCGCGCGTGCTCTTGACTGTTAAAATCCCAGGCCTGAAGTTGCGTGCCACTGGAGGCGCCCGAGCCCGCCAGGCTCATGGCCAAGGTGGGAGCCGATACGGGCCAGCCGTGGAAAACTTTTTCTTTCAAGGCTTTCATCCAGGCTTCCCGTTGCGGTTTCCATTCCCCGGCGCTTTGAGGAACTTTCGGGACCGGCGCGACCGGAACAAAAGTCTCGTGGATTCGCGAGGTGCGCTCGTCACTCGGCACGGGGGAAAAGACCTTCAGTTGTTGCGGGGCAAGCAGGGGCTCAGCCGGCATGGAAATGACGGGGTCCTCGGCCTTGAGGTGGCGGTTGAACCAGCGAAAGACCGGCAGTTGCAAATCCTGCGTGTCCTTGTGCGGGCCGTCGGTGATCAACAGGCCGAGATTGTCCCGGGCATTCAGCAACTCGTAAACACGCGCGACCTTTTGATGCAGGCGCTCCACGCCATCGAGTGGAAAGATCGAGTCTTTGTCCGTGTTCGCAATGAGCAACGGCCGGGGAGCGACGAGCGCCGCGACTTGCGGGTAGTCCCACCGATAGGTGTTCACCATGTACATGCAGTCACAATGCCCTTCGACACAACCGTCCACGACGTGGTTCTGGAGGTCGGTGATGCCCGCGACCGGCGCGGCGCATTTGATGCGGTCATCCAGCGCGGCGAGCCACCAGCTGTACGCGCCGCCGCCCGAGCGACCGGTCACGCCGAAGCGGTTGGCGTCCACCTCGGGGCGGGTCGAAAGATAATCCAGCGCCCGCATGCTATTCCATGCCTCGACGCCCGCCGGGGTGTAACCCCGCGAGTTCCACCACCATTGTCCCTCCCGATACGTCCCGTGATGGCTGCCAAGGATCTCGCCCCATTGAATCGTGTCGAGGACCAGGCAGACGTAGCCGTTGCGGGCGAACCATTCGCCATGATGTTGATAGGAGACCTTGTTCCCATAGCTGACCTTGTTCGTGATGACCGGCCCGTGCCCGCTCACATAAAGGATCGTCGGCGCCGGGGCGCGCGTCCCTTTCGGAAGATAGAGATTGGCGGCAATGTAAAGGCCGGGCAGGGATTGAAACTGGAGCTTCTCGACCGTGAATGTGCCCGCGTCAATCGCGCCCGTGATAACGGGGTTCAAGCCGGTTTTCGGCGGGAGCGGGGAGAGGCCGAGCATTTCGAACAACTCGCGACGGTATTCGTCGCGATGAGCGAGCCAGTCGGCGCCGCTCTTGATTTCCGCGAGGCAATTGGTCGCCAGCCGGGCGGTTTCGGCGCGAAAATACTCGATCAACTCTCGATCCGCGCTGGTGGCTGGAAAAGAAGCCGGCTCGCCGCCGAGAGCGGTGATCGCCAAGGCAAGCGAGCCGATGAGTGTCGTGACGAAATGGCGATAAAGATGAAAGGGGAGAGGCATAGGCTGGCGCAGTTGTGATGACAACCATGCCGCAAATTCCAAAACCGGACAAGTGTGTTGGCAGGGCGGTCCCGGGCCGGACCCGCAGGCGGAAACCAGAGCCGCGCCATGAGCCGACCCGGAAAGCTGGACGTGACAGAAGGAGATGCGCCACTGAACTGCCAAGCAACTCGGGCAGGGGCGGCTTCCCCAGCCCGTTCCGGCTCAATTCGCCGCTCGATTCAAGCCCCAAAACCCGGAAATTCCCAGCCATCCAAACAATGAAGGACTTCCCAAACGACGAGATTCTTCGGGGCTTCCATAACTTTGTGGTGCAAAGACAGGAAATGAAGCACTCCGAAATGCGGCGTCTGAGTGAAATGAAGAGCGGTCTCACCATCATTGCATGGTTTATTTATTGAGCTCCGCCGCTAGCTGAGTGCTGTTTCAGGCTTGACTGGCAAATTGGCTCAATTAACTTTGTGACACAAAGTGAAACCGATTAATACAAAACCGCGCGGGGATCTGGGGGTGGGGGGAGGGGCGAATTACAACGATGGGCGGCGTGGGAGTATTTGGAAGGCGCCCGCGTTGGTCGCCGGGGTGCTCGTGGGAGCGCTCCTCGTGGCGAGCCGGGTCGTTGATGGGTGGCGCTGGCCTCCGGGAGCCTTTGTTTTCGTCGGCATGATCTTCTTCGCCATGGGGCTGGTCTTCAATCTTATCACCCGGAACATGGACTCGCTTGCCTACCGGGTCGCGATGGGGATCACGCTGGTGGCGTCGTTGGGCCTCTCGTGGGGAAGCCTCGTCGCGTGGGCCGACGTCAATCGTGCCGCCGCGATGTATTTTGCCGTGCCTCTGGTGGCATTTGTCGGCGCCCTGATCGCCCGTTTCCGGCCGCTGGGCATGTCCCGCGCCCTGTTCGCCACCGCGCTCACCCACGCCTTGATCATGAACATAGTGCTGATCCTCATGGTCGTGCGAAATCCCCACGTCACTTCCTGGGAACCGCCCGAACTCAGGGGGATTGCCGGGAACACGATTATGTTACTGCTCTTTCTCACAGCGGCGTTCTTGTTTCGGAAGGCCGCGCGCGCGGCATAAGCCAATTTGGGAAAAGTCCGGTTGATACTTGCTTTGCTTGCGCTGTGCTCGTCCTGGCTATTGTGGAAGTGGTGACGTCAAGGCAACCGGGTTAATCGTTCCGCCAAGCGTGGCGCAGATCCTGCGCGAATTCCTCCACCAGCCAACAGACACCGGCAGGCGACGGATTTGTGTACGGGGGGAGCTTTGCCGCCGGGGCGGGAGTTACTCCGCGTTGAGCGCGGAGGCCGGGCTGACTTTGGTGGCTCGCCGGGCGGGGATCGCGCAGGCGGCGAGGGACACCGCGCCCATGATCGCAGCGGTCATGGCAAGCGTCGCCCAATGGAACGGAGGCACGCCGAAAAGCATTGCGCGCATGGCGCGTCCCACCAGCCACGCGCCCGCTCCCCCAAGAACCACGCCTGTGGCCAACAATCGGGCCCCGGTGGCGAGAAACTGGTTGCGGATCTGGCCGGGCAACGCGCCGAGCGCCAACCGCACCCCGATCTCGCGTTGCCGCCGGGAGGTCACGTAGGCGAAAACCCCGTAAATGCCGATGGCGGCGAGCAACAACGCGACCGCCGCGTAACAACTGGCCAGTAACGCGGGCGCGCGGCGTTGCACGAGGCTGGCGTCAATATGCTCCTGCAACGGCCGGGGATTCTGAACGGGGAGTTCCGGGTCCAGGCCGTGAATCGCCTTTTGCAGTGTGGCGGAGAGCGCCGACGGCGGCAACGAGGAGCGCAGCAGCAAATGAATGGTTTCCGCCACATCATACCGGTAGGGCCGGTAAACCGCTCCCAACGCGGAAGTGTCGGCGAGGTCGCCGTGTTTTATCTGCCCGACCACTCCCACAATGGTGAGAGCCTCTTCCGGAGTAAAATTAGGGTCTTTGGCGACCCGACGACCGAGCGCGCTTTGGCCGGGCCAATAGCGTTGCGCGAAAACCTCATCCACTACGCAGACGCGGGCCGGGCCGCGATTGTCAGCATCCTCAAGCAGCCGCCCCGCGCGCAAAGGTATGCCAAGCGTTTGCCAGACATCGCCGATGACCGAGGACAAATAGTGCGCGCGAATCGACTCGCCGGGCGCGCGTGTGTGGCCCTCGGCAGTGATGATCGTTTTCTCCGGCTCTCCAGCAAACGGGGGCGAGGTTGACACTGCCGCGTGATTCACCCCCGGAAGCGCGCGGGCCGCGCCGAGCAATCGATCCGCGAAAGCCAGCCGGGTCTTCTCGTCACGGTAGCGGTCGGCAGTGAGGCCGAGCTGAACAGTGAGGACGTGCTCGGGATGAAAGCCGGGCGAGACGGCAAGCACACGTCGCAGGCTGGAGGCGAGCAATCCTGCTCCCGCCAATAAAACGAACGCGAGGGTGATTTGGGCGACAATGAGTCCGTGACCCCATCGACGGACGGCCCGGCTTACGGTTCCACCACGGGACTCGCTCTTGAGAGCAGTCGTGACTTGGCCACGGAGGTTGAGCCAAATTACCGGCCCGGCCAATACCAGACCGGCGGCAAGCGCGCTGACCAAAGCGGCAACGGCCACCCGCGCGTCCAGCGCGACCCGGGCGCCGAGGGGCAGTTCCGCGGCGCCGAGACTTGCCAGCAACTTGACGCCGATCATTCCCACGGCCAGGCCGAGCACGCCGCCCGCCAGGGCGAACAACAAGGTCTCCGCCAGGGTTTCGCGAATCAAGTGACGGCGGTCGGCCCCGAGCGCCTGGCGCACGGCGAATTCCTTGGCGCGCGCGCCCGCCCGGACGAGCAGCAAATTCATCAGATTGACACCGCCGATTAACAGCAGCGAGAACGCCCCGGCTTGCAGCAGCATCAATGTGGGGCGGATGGAGCGAACGTGGTCCGCGTGGAGCGGAAACAGCCGGGTATGCGCTCCGGCGGACTTGAGTTGCTCGGCGTAGGGATCGTCCACCATCTGACGGGCGTCCGAGGCGTTGATTTGCGCTTGCGCGTTGGCCAGAGTGGCGCCGGGCGCCAGACGGGCGATTACTTGGGTGTTGCCGCTGTGGCGACGGTCCGGCTCCCGGTCCCGGGGAGTGGAGGTCAAGGGCAGGTAAAGCTGCGCGCGGCTGGAGAGATAGCGGAAATGGGGCGGCAGGACGCCAATGATCGTGCTGGCCTGGCCATTTACACGGAGAGACCGCCCAATCACCGCCGGGTCGTTATGATAATGCGCGCGCCAAAACGAGTCGGTCAGCATGACCAGATGGCCGCGATCGGGATGCATCTCCTCCTCGAAAAAAAAACGACCCAGCGCCGGGGAGACACGGAGAGTGGCAAAAAACTCGGGCGAAACCAGTTCGCACGGAACACGATCCGCCACCTCACCATCAGTGACATCAACATTGCCTGGCTGGCTGGCTGACACTGAGGCAAAAGCGGGAATGCCCCGGCGCCAGTCGTAATAATTTGGAATCGAGCAGTCCATGTGCTCGATATCCGCCTTCGGGTAGGAGTGGACGGCGATCACCAGTCGCTCCGCCTCCGGAAAGGGCAGGGGCCGGAGCAGGATGGCATCCACCACCGCGAAGATAACCAGATTCGCCCCCAGGCAGACGCCCAGCGTAAGCAAGCCAACTGACGTGAAGCCGGGGCTGTTGACGAGCCGCCGGGCGGCGTGGCGCACGTCACGGGTGATGTTCTCGATCCACGAGACACCCCGCGCGTCGCGGCAAGTTTCTTTGATTGCCTCCGACGAGCCAAATTCACGGCACGCGGCGCGCCGGGCCTCTTCGGACGACATTCCCTCGCGGATGTGCTCCTCGGTTTGCAACTCGATGTGCGCGCGCATCTCGGCGTTCATTGATGCGTCAAGGTCACGCTTGCGCCAGAGGGCGCGAAGACGCCAGCCGAGCTTTTGTCGCCAGTTCACGAAAGGTCAGGAGGGTTTGAGGACAAGATTGATGGCATGGGAAAGACGCTCCCAATTGGAGGTTTCGGCGACGAGTTGCTTTCGGCCCGCCGGGGTGAGGCGGTAGAACTTGGCCCTGCGATTGTTGTCGGAGGTGCCCCATTCCGAGGCGATCCATTCCTGGGCCTCCAGCCGGTAAAGGGCAGGGTAGAGCGAGCCTTGCTCCACTTGGAGAACTTCCTGTGACATCTGGCGAATCAAGACCGAGATGCCGAAGCCGTGCATGGGACCGAGTTGGAGCGCGCGCAGGATCAGCAAATCGAGCGTGCCCTGGAGAAGGTCAGTTTTGTCTTTGCCCATAATAATTGCCTAGACGTTCTACAGGAAGGAGGCTGCGCTTGTTCCTGTAGAATGTCAAGGAGAGTGGCGGGAAGCGGGATAATTGTGAAACGTGCCGTGCGATAAAAGGTTGCCTCGCGCATTGCGGTTCCCACAATGGAGGGGTGATTTCCACCGGTTTGCTGGCGGGCAAGGTCATGGTCGTCATTGGCGGGACAACTGGCATCGGGCTTTCCGCGGCGCGCGCGTTTGTCGCGGCGGGCGCGCGGGTGGTGGTGGTGGGCCGGAGCGTGGAAAGTGGCGTGGCGGCGGAAAAGGAGTTGGGCGATTTTGGCGTCTCATTCGCCGGGGAGGCAAGGGATTCCACGACCGCCAAGAAGGCAATCGCGCTCGCGATCGAGTTGTTTGGCGGGTTTCACGGTCTTTACCATGTGGCGGGTGGCAGCGGTCGCCGGGAAGGCGACGGGCCGTTGCATGACCTGACTGACGAGGGGTGGCGCGCGACCCTCGACATGAATTTGTCCCCCCTCGTTTATTCCAATCGCGCGGCGGTCCGACAGTTTCTGGCGCAAGGAACTGGCGGATCGATTCTCAACATCGGTTCGGTGCTTGGCGAATCACCGTCACCCAAGTTTTTCGCGACGCACGCCTACACGGCGGCAAAGTCGGCGGTGACGGGTTTCTCCAAGTCGATTGCCGCGTATTACGCGCCGCGAAACATCCGGGTAAATGTTCTTTTGCCCGGCTTGGTGGAGACACCGATGGCCCGGCGGGCGGCGAATGATGAGACAATCATGAAGTTCGTTCGCACCAAGCAGCCACTGGACGGCGGGCGCATTGGACAGCCAAGTGATCTTGACGCGGCGGCGGTGTATTTCATGTCCGACGGGTCGCGCTTCACGACCGGCCAGGTGCTGGCGGTGGACGGCGGATGGGAGATCAGCGACGGGCAAATCCCATGAGCAATTACGCGCTGGGCATCGATTTGGGCGGGACGAACATCAAGGGGTTGGCGGTGACACCCGGTGGCGAAGTGTTGCAACAGACGCGAGTGGAAACGGGCGACGAGGGGGACGAGCGGTGGCAGGAAAATGTGAGGCGGTTGGTAATGGAGATCAGCGTGAAACGAGGCGAGGCGCCGGGATGGATTGGTGTGGCGGCGCCGGGACTGCCAGCCCGTGATCGACGGTCCATATCGGTGATGCCTGGCCGGTTGCGCGGGCTGGAGGGTCTGGTATGGGGCGAATATTTGCACACGAACGCGCCGGTTCCGGTTTCCAACGACGCGCACGCGGCATTGCTGGGAGAAGGCTGGCAAGGGGCGGCGCGAGGAGCGCGGAATGCCGTGCTGGTCACCCTGGGAACGGGAGTGGGCGGGGCGGTCATGTGCGATGGGAGGTTGCTGCGCGGTCACTTGGGGCGCGCCGGGCATCTAGGCCACATGGCGCTGGATTTCGAGGGACCGCCGGATGTTGTGGGCACTCCGGGAAGCCTGGAAGTGGCCATCGGCGAATGCACGGTAGGCCAACGGTCTGGTGGAAAGTTTGCCACCACGCGCGACTTGGTGACCGCCCATTTGAACGGCGACCGTGCCGCGACGGAGGTGTGGTTGCGCTCCGTGAAGGCGCTGGGCGCGGCCTTGGCGTCGTTCGTTAATTTGTTCGATCCCGAGGTGATAGTCATTGGCGGGGGAATTGCGCAGTCTGGCCCGGCGCTATTTGAGCCGTTGGAGAAACATCTGCGGGCATTTGAGTGGCACACGAACGGTTTTCGCGTGCCCGTGGTGGCGGCACAGTTAGGCGAATGGTCGGGAGCGTATGGGGCGGCCAAGCTGGCCCTTGATCACGGCGGATGACAACCAAGACACTGAATTGACCCAATCTTTATGAACCGGAAATGGCGAATTGCGGGAATCAACTTTGACCACATGCACATGGGCGACCTTTTGCGCATGGCATACGAGCATCCCAACGCGGAAATTGTCGGGATCAGCGACGGGCAACCGGAGCGGATGCGCTGGTCGGTGGAGCAATTCAAAATCCCCGCCGACCGCGTCTTTACTGATTACCGGGCGTGCTTGGAACAAACCAAGCCGGATTTGGTAATTCTCTGCCCGGCGACCGCGCACCACGCGGATTGGACTGAGAAGGTCGCGCCCTTTGGCACGCATATTTTGATGGAAAAG
>CAZMLP010000652.1:0-3682 GCA_964566745.1 uncultured Verrucomicrobiota bacterium
TTCGAACCCGGTACCGCCCAGCTTTCGAGCCCAAACATCACTTCAGATCTAATCGAATTTTGCGATTATGGAATCGGTTTTTCCGGAGATGGTCTATTCAATGTTGTCGAAAGACACATTGCCCGAAAAATAACCGGTGACGTAAACGTTGCCCGCCCCGTCCACCGCGATCCCCTGCCCCTGGTCATCCGCGGAGCCGCCCGCGCCCCGGGCCCATTGCACGAGACCGCTCGTGTTATACTTGGCGATGAAAATGTCGCTCTGACCGCTACTGACAAGATTGGTGGCCAGTGGCTCCACTCCCGGCTGGCCGAACGTCGCCGTTCCTTGAAACGAACCGCTCAAAAAAGCGTTGCCATTGCCGTCCACCGCCAAGGCAAGCGCCCGGCAATTACTCGTGCCACCCGCCCGGCGGGTCCAGGCCAGGTTGCCGCCCGAGTCGTACTTGGCGACGAAGATGTTTACATTGGCCTGGCCGACGATGTTCGTCTCGCCAAACGTTCCCGTATCCCCGAATAGCCCCGCGACATAGACATTGCCCGCGTTGTCCACCGCCACGGCATCCCCTTCATCCGCGGAATGCCCCCCCGCCTGGCGGAACCACAAGAGCGCGCCTGCCGGATTGTATTTGGCCAGAAAAATGTCCGTGTTCCCGCGACTGGTGATGGATTGCCCGCCGACCGTGACAGTGCCGGAAAACAAGCCCGTCAAATAAACATTTCCCGTCCCGTCCACCGTCACCCCCGAGCTTTGGTCAGTCCCGGTGCTGCCGATTTGCTGGGCCCATTCGAGGGCCAAGGGCGCTTCCACCGCCCCGACACGAAGACCGCCAGCGACAATCCCCGTCACCAGCGCCAACACGAAAGCAGAGCGAAACTTCATAGATGGTTACAAGGTTGGGTTGTGTGATCGCTAAATTGCGAGCCACCACCAGCTTATACCAGCCGAGCAGAGGAAATGCCAGCACAGAACTGAGAATATCCGCGTTTTAACAAAGCGATCACCGTTAACACAAATTGCTGGAATTCAATGAATTGAGAAGCGCGAGGGAAGGCTTTTCCAAAAAACGGACAAAGGATTAATCACAGTTCATCCTCGCGTTCCGCATAGAACAAACGATGCGCGCGCGCGTAATCCGCCTCCGGCACCAACACTCGCGCGAGCCGGTTTAAATCACCGTCGTCGGGCAACGCCGGGTCAACAAATTCCTGCGTCGCGACGATGCCATGCTTCTCCAGCATGACGACCAGCATTTCCGTGTTCACCACCGGCCCGGTGTAGAAAAGTTTCACGGCGCCAACATCAGGAAACCAAGCCACGATCGCAATCCTGCATCACACGGACAGGAAGCGCGTTAATCGATATACAAAAACTCGTTCGCGCCGAGCAGCGCCTGGCAGAGATCGGTCAGGGCGCGTGTTTCCGGCGCAAGCGCGGCGGCCTGGCCCTTTTTGTCGCCCTTGGCGTCAGCCTTCTTTTCGTTGGCGGCGCGAATCGCGGGAATCTGGCGTTCAAGAAAGGCGACCGCACGGGCCATCTCCGGCACTGAGACGGCGCGACCGTAGGCGAGTTGCCACGCGCGCCAGATTTGGGCGCGGAGGTCATCCCCGGCGTCACGATGAACCCTCTCCGCGAAGCGTGCCGACAGTTTCAAAATGAAGTCACTGTTCATCAGCATGAGCGCCTGCGGCGCCACCGTGCTCGACTGCCGCCGCTCGCAATTCACGTCCATCACGGGCGCGTCGAAAGCAGTCAACACCGCGAGCGGCTGGCTGCGGCGTGCCTGGATATAGATGCTCCGGCGGAATTCCTCCTCGCCCATCGGCACATCCACCGGGTTTTTCGTGTCGCCCTCCTTCTTGTCGATGCCCACGACAATCTGCCCGAAGATATCCTCGCGCACCGGCACGGGCGGGCCGTACATCTTCGGACTGAGAACGCCGGTAACCGCCAGGATCGAGTCGCGAATCGCCTCGGCGTCCAGTCGCCGCACATTCTGCCGCCAATAGAGGCGGTTCTCGGGATCGGCTTTTTCTTTGCGCGCGTCCCGCGCGGACGATTGCCGGTAAACGGCGGAGGTTACGATTAACTTGTGCAACCGCTTCAGGCTCCAGTTCAAATTCATCGCGCCCGGCGTGTTCTGGGAGGCCGATGGCGCGCTGAACACGCTGGCCAGCCAGTCGAGCAACTCGGGATGCGACGGCTTCTCCCCCGACATTCCGAAGTCCGCCGGGGTGCCGACCAGTCCGCGCCCGAAGTGCTGCATCCAGACACGATTCACAATCACGCGCGCGAAGAGCGGATCATTGGTGCTCGTGAGCCAGCGCGCAAAGGCCTCGCGTCGTCCGGTGCTCGGAAGCGCTTTGTCTTTCTCCGGAAAGGCGATCCCTTGACCATCCTGGGAAAGAATTTTTAACGCGCCGGGGCCATAGGCGCCTTGCGGTTGCTTGGGGTCGCCGCGATGGAAGAGATACGTGACTGGCACTTTGTCCGGAGCCTCGGTGAGCACTTGCACGAAATCCTCGGGGGGTTTGCGTCCACGCACCTCGTTGATCTTGGCGTCCATCGCCTTCAACTCGTCAGCGGCCTTTGGATTGTATTGGTAGAGCGTGCCAGCATCGATGTTGATGCTCGGGTTGTCCTCCAGCAGTTTTTTTTGCTCCGGCGTGCGCTTGTCCGCTGGCGTGTCGTACGCCGCGCGCAGCTTGGGTCGTAATTCCGCGTCAAATTTGTCCTGCAAGTGTTTGTCGAGCGCCTCGGAAATGTAGGTCTTCTGCTTTGCCTCCCGCTCGGCAGCAAGCTTGTTTGCCTCGGCGTCCACTTCAGCCGATTTTTTCCGGTCCGCCTCGGTATAGAGGGAAACCAGCCGCTGGCTTGGATTGCGCCAGTTCTTCCAGTCCAAAGCCGGCTCGAACACCGCGCGCAGGCGATAGTAATCGGCCTGCGGGATCGGATCGTACCGGTGGTCATGGCATTGCGCGCAACCGACCGAGAGCCCCAGCAACGAGGTCGAGACAATTTTGATCGTGTCCGCGACCACCTGATTGCGCGCCACGTCCTGGTCAATGCCGCCCGTCGCGGTGCCATCCGCCGCCATTCGCAAGTAGCCTGTGGCGATCAGCTTTTCCAAATCGCCGGGGCGCTCAACGAGGCTTTGAGCGTTATCTTTGGTCACCTTCACCAGTTCGTCTCCGGCCAATTGCTCGGTGATAAACTGGTCGAACGGCTTGTCCGCGTTCAGGGACTTGATGACGTAATCCCGGTACTTGTAAGCGTAAGGTCGCGGCGTGTCGGCGTCCGTGTAACCATCGGAATCCGCATAGCCCGCCACGTCCAGCCAGTGCCGCGCCCACCTCTCTCCATAGTGCGGCGAATCCAGCAACCGGTCCACCAGGCGCTCGTAGGAGTCGGGCGCCTTGTCCGCGACGAACACCGCCACTTCGTCCGGTGAGGGCGGCAGTCCGGTCAAATCCAAAGTCAACCGGCGAATCAGAGTCGCGCGCTCCGCCTCGGGCGAGAACGCCAGTTTCTTGGCGCGGAGATTGGCGAGCAAAAACGCGTCGATGGGGGTGCGCGCTCCATCCCGCGCTCGTGTCTTCGGCACGGTCGGACGGCGAATGGGCTGGAACGACCAATGATTCCGCTCCTCTTCCGTGACGGTCATCCCCTTCGGAACTTCCCG
>CAZMLP010000653.1:0-7520 GCA_964566745.1 uncultured Verrucomicrobiota bacterium
GGCCTTTCTCCCGAGCAAGTCGAGGCGTTGATCACCCGGCCGGTCGAGGCGGCGGTGAATGGTCTCGGCAACATGGAATCCCTGCGGTCAGAGTCGATCTCCGGATTGTCAATCCTCGCCGTGGTTTTCAAGGAGGGCTCGGACATCCTCGCCGCCCGCCAGCTACTGGCGGAAAAGCTCTCCGAAATCGCGGGCACCCTTCCTCTCGGAGCGCAATCGCCGCGCATGTCGCCCTTGACCTCCTCGACGATGGACCTGCTGAAGATCGGCCTCACATCCGAAAAGCTTTCACCCATGCAGTTACGCACGCTGGCTGATTGGACGATTCGACCACGCCTTTTGTCGGTTCCCGGAGTGGCGCGGTGCATTGTGTTCGGCGGCGAGAAGCGCCAACTGCAAATCAAAGTGCAGCCGGACAAACTGCCCGCCTTTGGGCTGGCGCTATCGGACATTCTCGCCGTCGCGCGCGCCTCCACCGGGGTGATCGGGGCCGGATTTATCGACACCGAAAACCAGCGCGTCGTGCTGGAGATGGAAGGCCAGGCCCTGACGGCGGAAATTCTCGCCGAGGTGGTGGTCAGCCACACGAACGGTCACCCGGTGCGATTGCGCGATGTGGCCCGCGTCGTCGAGGGAGCCGAACCCAAATTTGGCGACGCGGTGATCCAAGGAAAACCCGGAGTGCTGCTTTCCACCGCCAGCCAGTTTGGCGCGAACACTCTGGAGGTGACCCTCGCGGTGGAACGCGCGCTCGCGGAGATGAAGCCCGCGCTCGACAGCGAGGAGGTGACCCTCCATCCGCGCCTGCACCGGCCAGCCACCTTCGTCGAGACGTCCTTGCGCAACATCAAATCGTCGCTGCTGCTGGGCGCGGTCCTGGTCGCCGCGATTCTCTTCCTGTTCCTCGGTCAATTTCGCGCGGCGCTCATTTCGCTCACGGCGATACCCCTGTCCTTGCTCACCGCGGTGATTTTACTGGACCGGCTCGGCATCAGCCTTAACACGATCACCCTTGGAGGGCTGGCCATCGCCATTGGCGAGGTCGTCGATGACGCCATCATCGACGTGGAAAACATTTTTCGCCGCCTGCGCGAAAACCAGTCGCTTGCCAGCCCTCGCCCTGTTTTCCAAGTGGTCTATGACGCCTCGATCGAGGTGCGCGGCGCGGTGGTTTACGCGACCTTCATTGTGGCCCTGGTGTTTGTGCCGGTGCTGACGTTGACCGGCCTGCAAGGCAAGTTCTTCGCGCCGCTCGCGCTCAGTTACATTCTGGCCATCCTCGCCTCGCTGGCGGTGGCGTTAACCCTCACACCCGCGCTTTCGTTGCTGTTCTTCAGCGGAGGTCCGCGTGCCACCACCGAGCCGCGCTTGCAAATCTGGCTGAAGAGGCGATACGAGGCGGTGCTGGGACTGGTGGCGCGCTGGCCGCGCGCGGTGGCGGTTGGCGTCGTCCTCATCTGCGTGGCCAGCCTCGCGCAACTGCCGTTCTTTGGATCAAGCTTTTTGCCCTCGTTCCGCGAGGGTCATTTTGTTCTGCAAGTGAACACCGCCCCGGGCACCTCGCTCGGGGAGATGACCCGGCTTGGGCAGCTTCTTTGCACCAATCTGCTCGCCATCAAAGGCGTCGCGACGGTCGAGCAGCAGGTCGGCCGCGCCGAGCAAGGCGAGGACACCTTCGGACCGCATCGCAGCGAATTTCACGTTGAACTGGACTCGTTGAGCGGCGAGGAGCAAGAGCGGGTGGAGCATGACATCCGCCAAGTGCTGGAGAAGACGCCAGGCATCCAGTTCGAAGTGCTGACGTTCCTCGGAGATCGCATAGGCGAGACGATCACCGGTGAAACCGCGCCGGTGGTGGTGAATATTTTCGGCGATGACCTCAATGTGCTGGACCAAAAGGCGCAAGAGGTTCGCCAAATTCTGGAAGGTCTCCCTGGCGCGGAGGAAGTCCAATTAAAATCACCGCCAGGCGCGCCCCGACTCGTGATCAAATTACGTCCCGAGCGGTTGACCCTGTTTGGATTTCGCCCGGGCGAGATCATGGAGGCGGTG
This sequence comes from uncultured Verrucomicrobiota bacterium, assembly GCA_964566745.1. GTDB lineage: Bacteria > Verrucomicrobiota > Verrucomicrobiia > Limisphaerales > CAZMLP01 > CAZMLP01. Next base: position 2,053 of record CAZMLP010000653.1, read on the forward strand.
CGAACCGCGTTTCAGGGTGTGGTGGCGGCCCAAGTGTACGAGGGCAATCGTGTGGCTGATGTCACCGTGATTTTGGACGATCCCGCGCGGCGCACCCCGGAGGCCATTGGCTCGTTGTTGCTGAAAAGTTCGCAGGGTTTGAAAATTCCCTTGGGCGAGCTCACCGAAATCTATCCCTCCACCGGTCGATCCTCCATTCTGCACGAGGGCGCGCGACGGCGGCAGACGGTCACTTGCAATCCCCAAGGCGCCGATGTGGTTTCCTTCGTGGCCGCGGCCCGCAAAGCAGTTGCCGAGAAGGTGAAATTTCCGGCCGGTTATTACGCGGAGTTTGGCGGGGCAGCCGAGGCGCATGCGGCGGCGCAACGCGAGTTACTGCTTCATTCCGGCATGGCGTCCGCGGGAATTTTGTTGATGCTGATTGTGGTCACCGGCTCGTGGCGTCATCTGCTGCTTATATTGGCGAATCTGCCGTTCGCCTTGGTGGGCGGCGTTTTTTTTGTCTGGCTCAGCGGGCGTCTCGCCGGTCCCGGCGAGGGCGGATTGACTGTGGGATCGCTAGTCGGCTTCGTCACCCTGTTTGGCATCACCATGCGAAACTCGATCATGCTCATCTCGCACTACGAGCATTTGGTGACCGTCGTGGGCCAACCGTGGAATCTTGAGACGGCGCGGCGGGGAGCCTCCGAACGCCTGGCTCCCATTCTCATGACGGCCATTGTCACCGGCATCGGTTTGCTCCCGCTGGCGATGGGCAGCGGCGAGGCGGGACGGGAAATTGAGGGCCCCATGGCCATCGTGATTTTGGGCGGGCTGATCACCTCAACGCTCTTGAATTTACTAATCCTTCCCGCGCTGGCGGCGCGTTATGGGCGCTTTGAACCTGTCAGTGGAAAACTTCCGTCCACGGCACACTGAGCAATTTGTCGCCGATAATCGGCGCCACGCGCTCCCACTCGACGCCTTGGGCGAGGAAGCCGCTGCGCGCGTAATCCTGCACGCGACCGCCCGCCGCCCACGCGGAAAAGGCCGGCAGAACCAACCGTCCCGCACCCAGCAAAAAGCACGGGCACCTCACACTGGCGAGGCGGCCATCGCTTAGATAGATCGAGGGATGCTCGTGCCCCGAAAGAACCCGGCCACGCGGTGAATCGGTTTGCCGCCACTGGGCAAACATCGCATGGCAGGAATCGTCCCCGTGAAGCAGCAAATGGGAACCAAGCTCCAAACGGGGGACCACCGCGAGCCTCAAGCCTAATTTCTTGATTAACCCTGGCAGATGGCGGTCATGGTTGCCCGCGACCAGCATCAACTCGCATTGATCGTGAAATGCCCCGGTCAATTCCGCCAAACCCTTTTCCAGCGCCGGGACGGGAGGCGCGCCATGCACCAGGTCACCGAGAAACACGATGGCCTTTGCCGGATAATCCCGCCGCAGGGCCAGCAATCTCTCCACCGTGTCATCCGGGCGCGACAGTGGCAGCAACCGCCCCCGTTGCCGCTCCACCCACGCGTAACCGAGATGGACATCAGCCACAATGAGGGCGCCCTCCTGCTCCACCCAAACCGCGCGGCGCGCGTCGAGAGTGAAACCGTCCTTAGTGGTGATTTTACTCCGGCTCATGCTCAATGCGGGACCACCAGTGATGATAAAGCCGCTCCAGCGTCTCCGCGGGATCCTCCAGGCTCAACACCTCGCGAATGCGCGAGGCATACATCCCAAACGAGAGCGGTGGCACATAAGGCAGTTGCCGCAAACGGAACGGCTTGGCCACCTGCGCCTCCAAAAACCGGGAGGCCGTCTCCAAATCCAAATAGGTGCTGGAATAAACCGTGTCACGCCGCGCCTCGCGCAACAGCACATGATCCGGCTCGTGCTGAACCAGCACATTGAAAATCACCTCGGAGGAAAACTGCAGCTTGCGGGTTGATTTCTGCTCGCCGAAAAAATTCCGATAAACCATCAGGCCGGTTTGCGCGGCGTTGCGGAAATGGTACTTCAGCAAGTTCGCCTGCGCCAACGACGCGTTCAGATCCGCGGCAAAATTCTCCGGCGTCAACAACTCCGGCAGGTCTTCCGCCACCAGTTCCTGCTCCGGTGTCACGGAGAGAACGAAACCGTAGTCATTGGGCGTGACCACCGCGTTGCCGGTTGCCTGTTTGCGATTGAGCCGCAATGCCAAAACGCGCGCCACAGTGTCATTCGCCGAGCGGCCAATGAGCGAGTGAAAAAAGTAATGCCGCGTGGGCGCGACAATTTGTTGCAACACCTCTCTCCGCGATTTAGCCGACTTTCGTCCCTGTTCCATGCGGGGCGCGGGCGAAAATCCGGCCGCGCTGGCCTCGTCATCCAGACTCGCGACGCAATCCTCCACCAGCAGAAAATCATTCGTGGGAATCTCCGAAACGCGATGTTGCGCCTCGTGAACGCGACGGATGATGCGCGCATTGGCGCGGCCGCAATCCAAACGCCTTTCGAGCCAGTCAACCAATGCCTCTCCCGATTCGCCCGACTCCAGTCGCACACGCAACTCCTTCCGGAACGTCGCGATCTCGCTGGCGACCCGGTTGGAGAGCGGGAACTTGCTGGCGTTCCAGCGAGGGATCGTCGGGGCTTTCCCGTCCGCCCGGCCGACAAACATTTCCATCATGCCCATGCGCTCCACCTGCACCGGTCGTCCGGCGAGCATGAAAACATCCCCTGGATGCAGATTTCGCGCGAACAATTCCTCCACGGTGCCGAGCACCCGCCCGTGCAACATCACCCGCACGACTCCCTCGTTCGGAATGACGCCAACATTCTGCAAAAAATCCCGGCGCGTGATGCCCGCCCTGGTTTCAAACGACTCGTCATCCAGGGCGATTTTTCCAAAAAGGTCGGCATATTGTCTCCGCAAGGCCTTTCCACCGCCCGCCAGATAGTCCAGCACGTCGTCAAAATCCTTCCGGTCCAAATCGCGATAAGACCACGCCCGGCGCGCCAGTTCAAAAGCCTCGTCACGCTTCCAGCGGCGGCAACACCCCATGCCGACCAGGTGCTGGGCCAGCACGTCCAGGGGCGCGCGTGGAACGCGAATGCGATCCAGCATTCGGGAACGGGCCAGCAATACCGTCGCGCAGCATTCCACGAGATCGTTGACATTCGTGGCCATGAGCAGACCGCGGCTCACTTGATGCACGTTATGCCCGGCACGTCCGGTGCGTTGGAGGGCCTTGGTCACGCCCTTGGGAGTCGCCAACATGACCACAAGGTCCACCATGCCGATGTCCACGCCCAGTTCGAGGCTGGTGGAGCAAACCACGGCGCGCAATTCGCCGCGCTTCAAACGGTCCTCCACCTCCAGGCGCAAATCGCGGTCCAGCGAGGCATGGTGACACTCGATTTGATGCGCCAGGTCCGGCATCGATTCGCGGAGCCAAAATGTCGCGGCCTCCGCGCCAGAGCGTGTGTTCGAGAAGACCAGCGTGGTCCGCTGCTGGCGGATCAATTGACCTAGCTCCCGCATCAATCGCTCGCCGGAGAAACCCGCCACCGGATAGGGATCGCGCGACAGCGGTGTATAGACAGACATCTCGATTTTCTTCGCGCTGCTGGCGTCCACGATGCCGCATTCACCGCCGCCACCGGCGAGAAACGCCGCGATCTCCTCAACGGGCGAGACCGTGGCGGAGAGGCCGACGCGCTGCACCCTGGAGCCGGCGCCCGGCGCGGCATTTCGTTGCCGCAGATCATCCAGGCGCTCCAGCGCGAGACTGAGGAGCGTGCCGCGTTTGTTCTCCGCGAGCGCGTGGATTTCATCAACGATCACCCAGCGGACGCGCTGCAGGACCGGTTCCCATTTCTCCTGGCTCAACAGCAGGCAAATGCTTTCCGGCGTGGTGAGGAGAATGTGCGGCGGCTGGTCGAACAGCTTTTGCCGTTGATGCGCCTCCGTGTCGCCGCTGCGCAAACCAATGCGGATGGGCGGTTTCTCGCCGTAAACCTCGCGCAAGGGCACGGCAAGATTTTTCTCCATGTCGTAGCCGAGCGCCCGGAGCGGCGAGATGTAGAGCACTTGAATGCCCCCGCCGAGCTCGCCCGCCTCGTGCAACCGTTCCAGCTCTTTCAAGACTGCAAGAAACGCCGCCAGGGTTTTGCCGGTGCCGGTGGGGGAGACGATGAGCGTGTTCCGGCCCGCCTCAATGCGTGGCCATGCCGCCGCCTGGGCGGCGGTGGGCTCGCCAAACTTCGAGCGAAACCAGGACTGGATCGCGCTGCTTTCGGTCACGGCGGAATTTCCGCGATCCACGGGCAAAATCAAGCGGCGGGGGGCCCGCCGAAATGCACCGCGTGGGAGGCGTACGCGGCGGCGTCAGCAAGCATCCACTCGATGCTGGCCGCCAGCGGTTCAATGCGCGCCAGGCCGGAAAAGATGGCGCGGTCGCCAATGCGGCTCTCCAGCAGAAAGGCGGGGCGCTGGTTGATTTGAAAGGAGTCAAACTCCGCCGAGGAGGCTTGGGTCCGCGCCGCCACCTCCGGAGATTTCGCGCGGCTCAACAGGGCGTCGCGATCCAGCCCGGCGGCCGCGACCGCCGCGTCCACCGAGACCTCCCAGCGGCCAATCTTCTTGCCGTCGCGCATGCCGGCATAGGCGATGGCCAGCCGCACCCGGTCATCAGTGACGCCAAAATCCCTGGCCGCCTCGGCCACCAGATTCGGGACGGTGTATTGCTTGATTTCCGGCTCGAACCATCCGGAGTTCAGCATGAACGGCGAGCGCATCACCGTGCCGCTCCGCCGGTAAAACCATTCGCATTGCGCCTGGGAGACGGGATAGCCCTCGGCGGGCATTTGCGCGATCTTCCAGCCGAACTCAACTTGCCCCGCGTAGCGTCGCTTCAACTCGGCCCACATCGGCTCCGCCCAAAAGCACCACGAGGACGACACCTCCAGATAATAGGTTACCTTCATAAATTCATTTCCACTCAGGCCGCCTGGACGGAAGCCGGGGGAATCACAGTCAAATTGGCTTTTTTGCCGGGGATTCGGGCGGCCCATTGCAGCCACTCGCTGTAAACCGCAAGCGCCCAGATGGCGCGCGCGTGGTCCGCCTCGCGGCGCAAATGCTCCTGGAACAATTCCAACGCCGCGGAGCGATCCACCCTCGCCCCCGCCAGCAGCGGCGAGGAAAGCCGAACCCGCGCCCATTCCTGGAGCGGCCCGCGAAGCCACGCGCTCAACGGCACAGACAAGCCCCGCTTGCGGCGATGAATGATCGAGGCCGGCAGGTAGCGTTGCGCGTATTCCTTCAAAAACGCCTTGGTGGTCAGCCCGCGAACCCTTTGCTCCCCCGGCAGGGTCGCGGCAAACTCCATCACCGCGTGGTCCAAAAACGGGGAGCGAACTTCCAGCGCGGAAAGCATGGTGGCGCGGTCCGCCTTCGTGAGCAACCCCTCGGCCAAACTCGTTTCCAAATCGATTTGTTGCA
>CAZMLP010000654.1:0-3695 GCA_964566745.1 uncultured Verrucomicrobiota bacterium
CATCTTCATGTCGATTCCCCTCTGGCCAAACATTCCCGGACGCGCCAGCGGCATGTTGCTACCAAAGGATGCCGCCGCTTTTTTTTGGACCGTTCTCATTTGCCGTGCAGGCGAGACTAGGGTTATTCCGGCCAAAGAGTCATAACCGCAACGCCTCCCCGGGTGTGCCCGCCACTCGAAACACCGCCAGGCAGACTCGCGCCACTTCCGGTTCATTGAGGCATAACACTCCGGAACGGATTTTCGCGACCGGCTCTCCTTCCAGTTGCAAAGGAAACTGCTCCTTCAATGACTTGGCGAACGGAGCGAAGCCATCAAAGCCAGCCGCCTTCGCCCCCGCGAGACTGGCCAATCGCATTGCCCCGCACGCGCCAGGCGCCACGCGATTCATCAGTTCCACCACCACCCGGCCCATCGTGTAACGCGGGTTGATCTCCACGACTGGTTTCAACCGGCATGTCCCGTCCTCCGCGCGATACACAAAGGCGTCAATCCCGGCCGGCCCGGCGTATCGCGCTTTGCGGAATCGCTCCTGCAAGCGCGTAAAGATGCGCGCATAGAGAGACTGGACACGCGCCGCGAAGTCGGGAATCGACGGGAAGAGCGCGGTGATGTTCGCCGGAATGCGACGGTGATAATTGGCCGCAGCCCAGTTGGCCTGGAATTGTCCCCGCGCGTCATTCAGCAAGCCAGTCCAGCCACGCAATTGCAGCGCACGATCGTCCATTTCCAATTGCGCGGAAAAATCGGCCACGCGCTCCAGCCACGGCTCGACCACCAACTGGCCGCCGCCTTGCAATGACCGCTCCATCCACCGCCGTTGCGACTCCAGAATCTCCGGCTCCCAAAGCCGGATCGCGTTGTGCCCAGCCAGCCCCAACGCCTCCTTCACCACCACGCGATGATGACCCCGCGCGCGAATGGCCGCCACAGCCGCCATCGCCTCGTCCATCGTATTGACGGACACCCCAACCTCATGCCGCCCGCACAACCACGCTTCCTCGTCCCGTTCGGCAAGCACCTCGCCCAACAACTCCGCGCTCCACGCCTTCGAGTAGAGTCGTCCGATCCCCCCGTTGTAACTGCCCGCCCGCGTCCGCTTCTCGCCGGTCAAATTCGTGAACAATGGCTCGTACAACTCCGCGCTGTCCGGTCCCCACGCCCAAGGTCGCAAGGCGCCGATCTTGCGCGTTGGCAGCGAGCTTTTGGCGGGAATTTGCCCGCGTTCCAATTCGACAAACTCCGGCAAGGGAAAGCCCGCCTCCTTGACGTTGCTGAGGAAATCTACCGAGGGGCGCTGTGCCAGCAGCACGATGTCATCCTGCCGGCACAGGAATTGGGGCAGGTTCGCCAGGTCTGTCGCAAGGTCTGTTTGATGTTTCTTGGGCGAGTATCTCTTGCCGCTCGCGATGTGGCCCTCGGCAAACGGATTGAACCAATAAACGCCGGGTGTGCGGCCTTTGGATTGCGAATAGACGCTCAACTCCGAGATGAACGAGGCATCGAGTCCCGCTGCCGCGCGACCCTCACGGTTCAGGCGCGGGCCTTTCGCGCGTTGCGGCGAGAGGGGGAATTTCAACTGGCGACAGAAGGCCTCCCAATCGCTGATCTCCGGATTTTTCCAGCGGCGAAACCATTTCAACCCCAGAGCGACGTGCCCGATCTCGTCGCGATAAATGCTCTCGAGCAGGCTGGCCGTCTCGCGATCCCCGACCTGCTCGAAACCGGCGGCGAAGTGGCGGCAGAAATCGAGGTTCGCCTGCTCGAACGTGAGCGACAGCGCGGTCACATAATCGAGCGGGTGCTCCATCGTCGAGACACAGCGCCAGAAGTAGCCGCTCACCGGCAGCTCGCCGAACCCGGTCCCGCACGCCCGCATGCGATCGAGGTAGAGGCGCGTGTGCGCCTGCTCATCGCGGAGTGTCTGAGCCACACCGCGCCGAAACGCCGCCGGCGCCTCGGGAAAGCGCAGCAGCACCAGCGCCATCAACTCCGTCGCGAGCAACTCGTGATTGGCAAAGAAATGGAGCAATCGTCCGCGCTCCCGCTCGTCCTCCAGCCGGTGCATTCCCGGAAAATCCGCCGCGCCGGACCCTTGCGTTTTGAAGCGCAACTCCGCCGGACGCCCTGGCGCGACGGGCGCGGCCAGCGGCGTTCCCGGGTGGTCGTCCGTGAGGTCCACGCCGCCTTGGAGCTTTTCCTCCAAAGTCGTGGCAAACAGGACTCGCTCGGCGAATTCGCGAAGTTCCATGCGCGGACACCGTAGCAGTGGGCTGGCAGGAATACCACTTTGCGCGAAATGGACCGGCTTGCCGAACTCGAGACAGTCCGGCATCATTCTCGTATGGCCACAAAGGAAAGGGCAGCTTCGACATGCGAACTCGCGAGCAGAGAGGAATTTCTCGCGGAAATCCAAGCGGGCCTCGACCAGCTCGGTCGCGGAGAAGGAATATCCCACGACAAGATTAAGAACGAATCGGCCTCATGGCTCGCCGGTAACCATAGCAGCAAGAATTCCGAACCACATGATTGATCCGCTCGTATCGCTGGCCTTCTCGGTATACTCAAAGAAGGGTGTTTACGCCCTTTTGCTCGGTTCCGGCATTTCCCGAGCTTCGGGCATTCCGACGGGCTGGGAAATCGTCTGCGACCTCATCCGAAAACTCGCGAAACTTGAGGATGCTAGCGCCGAGCCCGACCCGGCAAAATGGTTTCTCCAAAAGCACGGCCATCAACCTGAGTACGGCAAATTGCTGGATAGCCTTGTCAAAACATCGAGCGAGCGCCAACTACTGTTGCATGGTTATTTTGAGCCGACAAAGGACGAGCGCGAAAAGGGACTCAAATCCCCCACTGCGGCGCACAAGGCCATTGCTCAATTAATTTCTGGCGGTTACGTCCGCGTCGTCATCACCACCAACTTCGACCGGCTTCTTGAACGAGCGCTGGAAGAAATTGGCGTCACTCCCACTGTAGTCAGTTCCACCGATCATATTTTAGGCGCAATGCCTCTTGTCCACTCCGGACCGACAATCATCAAGGTGCATGGTGACTATCTCGACACACGAATCAAAAACACTGAGTCCGAGTTGATGACGTACGATGCCTTACTTAACCAATTGTTGGAACGGGTGTTTAATGAGTATGGCTTAATTGTGTGCGGATGGTCAGCCGACTGGGATCACGCGCTTCGCACCGCAATGGAGAAAGCTGTCTCACGCCGCTTCTCGATGTATTGGACGACTCGCTCACCGGTTTCCGATAATGTTCAACAACTCGTTGCCCGGCGCTCTGCAGAAATTATTCAAATTCACGACGCAAACCAGTTTTTTGAGAGTCTGCGCGAGAAAGTGCACGCATTGGAGGATTTAGCTGGTCCTCATCCTATGTCTCCGAAGATGGCAGTCGCGACGGTGAAGGATTACTTGGTGGACCCAGCGAAGCGAATCAAACTGCATGACCTCGTTCACGAGGAAACGGAAAAACTTTACGCGGAGCTGAATGAAAAAGCATTTCCTCCAGTTTGGGACGAGAGCGGCGGCGACGCAATTGCTCCTAGCAGCCCGTTAAAAAACCCCGCATTCTTTTGAACAAAGGTTGGGGTGGGGCGTCGGAGAAAGCATGGCATTGGGCAAGCGCAAAGCGAGGCAGGCGGAGTTGTTCGTGGCGACGGCGGATTTGGCCAAAGGCTCGGG
>CAZMLP010000655.1:0-5679 GCA_964566745.1 uncultured Verrucomicrobiota bacterium
TTCGGCAGATTTTTTGGCCGGCTCAACGCCGTCCAGAGCAACCCCGCCGACCCGGCGATTATCGCGGCCACCACCCGCAGTGCGAAAAGGGGAAGCCTTCGAAATTGGGGTTATGTTTTGCATGGATGACCATGCACGACCGGTCGAGGGGACCAACACCTCACGGGTTGTTGTCATTGTTCCAACGACGACGCCAGAGGGGGTCGTTGCTGAAGAGCCGGTCGGCACGGACCGTCTCCGCGTGCCCGTCCACCACCGCCATGTTGTAGCCCTGCGGGTGCTGGTAAATAACGTTCGTAATGCCCTGCGCGCTTAACGGCAGAAAAGAATAGTCGCTCTGACCGCCGGACCAGCCGTTGGGCCAGCGGGAGAGCAATTGGGCATCTCCCACGGCGTAAAGCCCAGACGGTGCCTTCACATCACTCTCCCGGACCGGCCGGGACGCGCCATTCGCCGTTCCGAAGTAGGGGAAACCCAAGCCCGCCCGAATCCAGCCGCTGGGTCCGCTGGCCGGGCTGGCTCCCCAGCCATTGTAAGAGTAGGCGCCCATGGGAATGACCCAGCCGTTGTTGGCAAGATCACCTTTCCCCTCGTACACCGTCCATTTATAGGTGGGACACCGCCAGACACCGCTTCCCCACGCGTTATTCCCGGCGTAAGAAGCCAGCGCGTCAAACCAAAACACAACGCTCTTGGCGTTCGCGGCGGGCGCGTACCCGGAATAAGGGTAAGCGTGAAAATCGCCCACGTACATGGTGAGAGCGGCCGCCAGTTGCTTCATGTTGCCCCGGCACTTGGCAGTGATGGCCGACGATTTGGCCCGACTCAGCGCGGGCAAGAGCAGACTGGCGAGGATCACGATAATAGCAATGACGACCAGCAGTTCGATGAGGGTAAAGCCACTCGTGCGGTTTTTCGTTTTCACGGCAAGAAAAGTCACGGATTGTTGTCGCAGTTCCAGCGGCGAAGCCAGCGCGGCTCCAGGCTGAACAATTGGCCAAAACGCACTGTCTCCACATGCCCGTCCACCAAGGCCAAATTGTAGCCGGAGGGATGTTGCAGAACCGAGTTGGTGCGATTGGCGCCCATGGCATAAACGCTGCCGAAGAAACTCCCTCCGCCGACAGTCTGCTTGTCCCAAATCTCCAGCAGCCTCGCGTCACCCAGAGCATACATGTCTGCAGGCGCCCGGACGTCACTTTCCCGCACCAGCGGGGTGCGGGTGGCGCTGTCCGCAAAGTTAATCAGGCCGAGTCCGGCGTGTGGTTGCGGGTCGGCGCTAACGTAGCTCACCGCTTCGGAGCCGGCGGCATTGTAGGCGTAACTGCCCAGAGACAATCCCACCCCTTTCGACGTGGCGCTGCCGGAATACACAGTCCACCGATAGGTCGGACATCGGAAAACACCATTACCCCACTGGGTATTGGCCACATAAGGCGAGAGAGCGTCGAACCAAAAACAGGCGCCCCGGGGAATGCCCGGTGAAGTGAACACCAAGAAAGGAAACACTCCCGAATCCTGCGTGTACATAGTCAGGGCAATGCCCTGCTGGCGCACATTGCCTTTGCACTTGGTCAAAATCGCCATAGATTTGGCACGACTGAGCGTCGGCAACAGCAAACTGGCCAGCACCGCGATGATGGCGATCACAACCAAAAGCTCAATGAGGGTGAAACCATGTCTCTGGCTTTTTCTTTTCATGGCCCGTCAGTCCGCAAAGTTTCTGTTTGTGCTCATCACTCCCCACCTCTCGGCGCCTCACGGATTGTTATCGCTGTTCCAACGACGGCGGTACTGCAACTCGTCACTGTAGAGCTGGTTGTAGCGCATCGTCTCAATGTGGCCGTCCACAAAATCCATGTTATAGCCTTTGGGATGCTGGAAAAACAGGCTTACAGTGTCCCCCAAGATATTCCGGAATGGAACGTTGTACCAGTTCATGCCACCCGTAAAATGGTTCGGCCAGGAGACCAGCAGAATCGCATCACCTAAGGCGTACATGTCCGCCGGCGCGATTACCTTTTGCTCCCGCACCCGGCGGTCCACGTCATCTTTGTCTCCCGTGGACATTCCCAGGCCACGAAGAAAATCCCGGCCAAAGCCGTTATAAGCATAGGGCCCCAAGGAATCCCCGGCGGCGCTGTTCAACCGGTCTCCCACTCCTTCATAGATTTTCCACTTTGCCTGGTAGGTAGGGCATCGGAGAACGCCAGCGCCCCAGGGGGTGTTTCCCAGATAAGCGCCCAGCGCGTCATACCAACAATACACGCCCTTGGCATTTTTTGCCGGAGCGTATGCTTGCACAGGAAAATACTGGTAATCACTCGTGTACAGCGCCAGGGCAATGCCTTGCTGCCGGACGTTCCCCTTGCACCTGGCCAGGATCGCCGCCGATTTGGCGCGACTTAGCGCGGGCAAGAGCAGACTGGCAAGGATCGCAATGATGGCCATCACGACCAAAAGCTCGATGAGGGTAAAACCCTGCGATGCGCGATTGGTTTTCATTTCACATGGGCGGTGCGCCAGCACGTCACGGTTGGTCGTCATTGCTCCAGCGATGGGTATACCGGCGGTCGGTGGTGAACACACGATCGAAAGGCAGTGTCTCCACGTGCCCGTCCACCATCGCCATATTGTAACCTTGGGAATGCTGGTAAATAAGCCGCATCCTCTCGCCAATGGCAGCCCGAAACGACAAATCCGGCCGGGAATCGTAACTGTCCTCGCCTCCCTTCCAGCCGTTTGGCCATGACACCAGCACCCGGGCGTCCCCCAACGCAAACATTTCCGATGGTGCCGTCACCACGCTGTCCGGTACAGCCGGAATAAAGGGATAGTTCGGCGCTTGAACTTTCCACTCGCCCAGTCCGGTGTGAGGAGCACGCCGCCCAAATCCGTTGTAAGAATACGCGCCCAAAGCGACCGAGGGATCATTTCCAGCCCCGGCGTGTCCTTCAAAAATTGTCCATTGCTGTTGTACGTCGGGCATCGGAAGACGCCGGTTCCCCAAGCGGCGTTGCCCAAATAGGGCGAGAGAGCGTCAAACCAGTAAAAGGAGTTTTTCGTGTTGCTTGCAGGGGAATATCCTTGAAAAGGAAAGACATGATAATCCCCGGTGTATATCCGCAAAGCGAGAACCTGCTGGCGCACATTCCCTTTGCACTTGGTCAAAATCGCCGTCGATTTGGCCCGAACTAGCGCGGGGAGAAGCAGCCCCGTCAACACCGCGATAATGGCAATGACCACCAGCAATTCGACAAGGGTAAACCCTCGCGATCGACGGGTGGCTTCCATAAATCCACCTTATTTCCCGTGTCAGAAATGTAAAGACGAAAACTGGTCGTCGTTGACGCCGGTTTCGAAAATTCCGGCTATTCCCCACTGTAGTCCGACGCGGGCTTGCCGGGCCGACGCCACTCGACCTTCGGTGGCTCGGGCAAACCGAGCACACGATACGAGGTGCGGAAATGCATTTTGGCAATCTTCGGCAAGGCATCCGGTCCGTGTCTGGCGACAAATTCCTTCGCGGCCGCTTCAACGGCGGCCGAGGCGCCTTTGGGCAATTTCACGCCGAAGGCTTTCTCCAGATTGGCCAGCCGCGTGACAAACTCGTTCCGCGCCAGGATGGATGCCGCCGCGACCGCGATGTCCTCCTCGGCCTTGTGCCGTTGAATCAGCTCGATCTGCTTGCCGAGGCTCATCAGGGCCTTGGCGACGGTCTGCTTGTTGTGGGCGAACTGGTCACTGATGGCGCGCACCGGCGGTGGCTTCATCCGATGCTGCTGGAGCATCAGGTTCTCGATCACGCGCGCGTGGCCCCACGCGAGAAGGTTGTTCACGCTGCGCATCGTCACATAGAGGCGGTTGTAGGACTCGTTACCAATCGGCACCACGGCTGTGACGCATCCTGGCGTGTCGCGAATTAGCTCGGCCAGCTCGGCGATTTTCTTGTCGCTGCCGATGTTCTTGGAGTCGCGAATGCCCGCGTCTTCCCACGCGCGGATGACCGCCTCGTTCACATACACACCGGCGACGCACATCGGCCCGAAGAAATCGCCCTTGCCGCTCTCGTCCACGCCGATGCGCGGGAGCAACAACTCGGGGTTCAGCACCGCCTCGTAGCCAACGCGCGCCTCCTTTAAAATCACCGGCTCGAGCACGAACTCGACGAACTCGCCAGTCCCCTTTCCCTGCACCACCAGCTTGCCGCTCTCGTAAAAAACCACGTTCACCTTCGGGCTGGACCCCGCGAACCGCGCGTACGGCACCTCGCGAAACTCGAAGTCATGGTCGCGCAGATAGACACGCAACTCGGTGGCTTGCGCGTCGGTTAACTTGCAGGTGTGGCTGGTCAATGGTTTCACAGTAAGCGAAAGTCATGGTAGGCGGTTGTTCTATATCCGGCAATCGCGCGTAACAAAAAAGCCTGGTTAACCTGCTGCTATGACCTTTCGCCTTTGACGAATAGCATAAACGCTACCGAAAAGAACGGCGGCCAAGCCGACGACAATGGGTGGCGAGACAGGCTCAAATATGAGCACATCAAGGGCGTACAATCCTCCACTAAGACAAACGCCCATAAATCCCACGCCGCGAACCACAAAACGCCCCCGTGCTTGGGCCTCATCCCCACTCTGCGGAAAGAGACCGCCAGAAGTAGCGCGAAACTGATAGTGATCACATAAGCGACCCAATCACCCGTGAAATGAAAGAGAGGTGAAGCCCACCGTCGATTAGTGGTGATGTTCTTCAATTCGTGGCCGTCGAATATTTCCACCCGATTCGCGATGGGCAACCAGGTGCCGGTGAATTGATAAACTTCAATTCCCAAGGAAACGGGCCGCACCGCTGCATCGAAAACAAAGGACGTGCGAGCCAGCTCCGAGCCGTCCGGAAGACGGAACCGGACGGAAACGGGATCGGCGCCAAAAATGCCATCTTGGTAATAACGAACGATGGACACGGTCACGCCGTCATCTCGCCGGAAGCTTCCCGCATTGCGCTCGTAGGGCGAATGCGCCAATGCGGTAACAATGCTGAACCAGAGGATGGCCACCAAACCAGCGCCGAAAAGACGCGGGCACCTGATCCGCCGTTCAGTTTTAATAAACTTCTGTGGACAGAGTCCTATCCCCTCGTTGTCTGACTGAATCTCGCGGGTTTGCATCCCGCCCCAGATTAGATCAGAGGGGACAGCCTTGCGCGAGCCTTGGTTTTGTTAGTATTTGAGTCGCGTGCCACTGCATTCACGAAAAACAAACTCCCTCGTCCGGTCGCTACTGGAATGGTTCACGGCCAATGCCCGTGACCTTCCTTGGCGGCGGACAAACGATCCTTACGCGATCTGGGTCTCGGAGATCATGCTGCAACAGACACGAGTGGTGACGGTAATCCCCTATTGGGAGAGGTGGATGGCGGCGTTTCCCGATGCCCGAAGCCTGGCGGCGGCTGAGACGGATCGCGTGCTGAAACTGTGGGAAGGACTTGGCTATTACACCCGCGCGCGGAATTTGCAAAAAGCGGCGCGACAAATTGTCGCCGAGCACGGCGGAAGATTTCCCGAGGCGCCGGAGGAAATTTTGGATTTGCCGGGAATTGGCCGCTACACGGCGGGCGCCGTTGCCAGCATCGCATTCAATCTGCCGGAGCCGATTCTGGACGGAAACGTCATCCGCGTCC
>CAZMLP010000656.1:0-6420 GCA_964566745.1 uncultured Verrucomicrobiota bacterium
CTCCGAGATCGAGAGCGAGGCAATGGTGAATGACGTCGTTGGGGAAATGGCGAACATGGTGGCCGGCCAGGTGAAGTCAGAGTTGAACGACCGGGGCGGGAATTATGTGCTGACCATCCCGGCCATTGTGCGCGGCAGCCATTTTACTATCGAGCCAATGAGCTCCGCCGAGCGGCGCGTGGTGGTTTTCCGGTCCGGAGAGGACCAGTTGCTGCTGGAAGTGCTGCTGAAATCCCACACCGCGGCGCTGGCCGCCTAACTTTCAAACCAAGACCGAAGTCCTATGGGCAAAAAAATTCTTACCGTTGACGACAGCAAGACCATCCGCCTGATCGTGGCGCGCGCCTTCAAGCCGTTCGATTGCGACATTTTTGAGGCCGCCAACGGCGTCGAGGGTCTCGCGGTGGCGACTCGCGAAAAGCCGGACATCATCATTCTCGACCTCACCATGCCTGTCATGGACGGTTTTGAGATGCTGACCAAGCTCAAGGGCGAGCCGGACCTCAAAGGTGTGCCCGTGATCATGCTCACCGCCGAGGCGGGGCGTGAAAACGTTTTGAAAATCGCCAAGCTGGGCGTGCGCGACTACCTGATCAAGCCGTTCAAAGAGGATTTGATCGTGGAGCGCGTGAGCCGGGTGATCGACCTCAAGCCGCGCGGCGATGAGAGCAGCCGGGCCAAGCGGTTTGACGATCCGCTCAACCTGGCCGTGGTCGATGACAAGCCGGCGATTTTGGACCAGGTCAAAGGCGGCCTCTCGGACACGCCGTGGAACGTCCAAGGCTACACTCAACCCGCCCAAGTGGCCGACGCGTGCCAGCGCAGCCCGGCGGACGCGGTGCTCGTGAGCCTCTCCTTGCCGGACAACGGGGCGTTCACTCTCTTTCAAAGCCTGCGGGGCAATCCCAAAACCAAGAGCGTGCCGGTCTTCGCGTTGAGCGTGAAGACGGCGGCCGAGGAGCAGTCCCGCGCGCAGCAGCTTGGTTTCGCCGGCATTGTCACCAAGCCGATCGATTTCGAGGATTTGAAAGTCAAAATCACCCGGGCATTGAGCCTCGACACGTCATACAAATATTTCGAGCACCGCAACGGGGCGCTGGTGCTGATTTTACCAGCCAACTTCAGCAATTTTGTCGCCAACGATGTCAGCCTGCACCTCCGGAAGAAAGTCACCGAGGCAGTGGATGCCGGTCTCGACAAGATGGTGATCGATCTGGGCCAGATGCGCTCGGTGGATGTCAATTTGATCAAGCTCGGGCTGGGCGCCATCCAGCTTTGCAACGAGTTGGCGATTCGCCACTGCTTCGCCGGTTCGCCGGCGGTGATCGCGGAATGCAAGAATTACGAGGAAGCAAAGGACTGGCGCTTTTTCGGCACGGTGGACGAGGCGACCGCGAGCTTGTCGGGGCGCGGCGCCGCCTCTCCGGTTCCGGCGGTGGCCAATGCTTAAGTTTCTGGTCATTTTTTTGCCAGCCATGCTGGCCGCGGCCGGGCCCGCCCGCTCATCGCGCGCCTACTTGCCCTTCACCGGTCCGGCACCCCTGCGCTTTGAGACCTTGCCTGGCCCGGGGGTGACCAACTACTTGCTCCCCGCGCTGGACATGGGCTACTCCCTGACCAATGACACGGCCTTGGCGAAGTCCACGAACAGCCTGGTTGGCACGAACATCGTGGCGCAAGGCTCCAATGCCCCCGTCAAGCCCGTCATTTTGACCGCATCGGCGAGCCCCTCGACCAATGTAATTCTTTCCACGGCGACCAACACGGCCGCCACCACCAACGCGCCGCCTGACGATGCCACCGGCTCCGAGATGCTGAGCGCTCAACGGCTGGTGCAATTTTTCAAAATCGGCCCGCTGACCAACGGCAACGAGACCGCTGTGGCCGTGCCATTGCGTTTTAATCCGCCCGGCCCGCCTCCGCCTCCTCCCTCGAGCACCGCGACGTACCGTAGCGAATAAACCCGACGCACCGCCATGCGCCCATTTTCTTTTCTCCGAACCGGGCGGTCGCTCGCGCTCGTGGCGGTCTCGTGGCTCGTGATGGCCAGCCTGGCGGCGGAACCGGAGGCCCCTGCTCATTCCGATGAGGCCAAGGAGCCGCCGGTTGCGACCAAGCCTGGATCCCCGCCAGAGCAAGCTCCCGCCGGGACCAAAGCGCCGGTCGAGGAGAAGAAGCGGGAAAAGGAACATGGCGGAGAACCCGCCGCGACCCCGGCCAAGGAAGAGACTGTTCACCCAACCGGGCCTTCCGCAAAACCGGAGCACCCCTCCAAGGCCGAACCTTCCGGCAAGGCTGAGATCGCTTCCAAGACCGAAAAAACAGCCGGGACCGGGGATCACGCGGCTGGGGCCGATCCGGCGGAGGCAAAAGTCGTTGACCAAAAAGGCACCTTTTGGGACGGGATCACCAATAATTTCATCGCGGCTTCCCTGCCCGGAACGCCCCGCGCGAAGGCCACCAACGAGCCGCCCTCCGATCTGGCCCTGCAAAAAAGCTCTGATTTGATCACCAACACCAATGTGCGCCTGCCAACGGCGGAGGAGGGCGAAAAAGAGGCATTGGAGGCGTTGAAACGACAATTGGAGGCGGCTCGCAAGGCGCGGGAGGCCAACCGCTTTGAGGAGGCCGCGCGCGGGTTGATCGGGATCATGGACGCCGAGGCCCCGGTGGAATTGAAGCGCACCGCCCTGCTGGAACTCGCGCTCACCGCGCAGCAAGACAGCCAGCTGGTTCGCGCGCAGCAAATTTTTTCGCAATACACTCGCCTTTATCCCGACGACGCGAGCATTCCCGAGGTGCTGTTGCGGCAAGGTTTGATCTATCGCCAAATGGGCGCGCCCACCCTCGCTTTGACCAAGTTTTACTCGGTGATGACGCTGGCCCTGAACTTCAAGGCGGACCATTTGGATTACTACCAGAAGCTGGTGCTGCTGGCCCAAACAGAGATTGCCGACACCTATTATCTGCAAGGGCGCTACGAGGAATCCTCCGAATTCTTCCAACGCCTCTTGCGGCTGGACGCCAGGGAACTGAGCAAGCCGGCCATCCACTACAAATTGGTCCGCTGCCTTTCCTCTTTGAACCGGGACACGGATTTGGTGGCCTCGGCCCAGGATTTTCTGACTCGCTATCCGGCTGCCGTCGAGCAGCCGGAAGTGCGCTTCTTGCTGGCCACCTCCCTCAAACGCCTTGGACGCAACCGCGACGCCCTGGAGCAAGTGTTGTTGCTGCTCCAATCGCAGCAGGCCACCGCGCGAAAAAATCCGGAAAACTGGTATTATTGGCAGCAACGCACCGGCAACGAGATCGCCAACCAGTTGTTCCGGGAGGGTGATTACGCGAACGCCCTCGAGGTTTACCTGAACCTGGCGGGCATCAGCCCGGCGGCGGCCTGGCAGGCGCCCGTGCAATATCAAATTGGCCTGGTGTACGAGCGTCTCGGCGCGCCGCCCAAAGCCCTGGCGGCCTTCCAAAAGGTGATTGGGTTCGAAACCGAGATCCTGACCAACGGCACGCCGAGCTTGAAAGCAATCGTCGAAATGGCAAAGTGGCGCAAGGATTACCTCGGCTGGCAGTCGCAGGCGGACGGCGCGCGGCAAGATTTGCTGCAACCGCGAGCCTCGGCCCTGCCGGCGGGTTCCGCGCCCAAATGAGTCCACCCGACGTGATCGCCGAGCTCCGCGCCAACGCGGAACTCTACCGCGATCTGCTGCGGGTGGTGGAGGCGGAGGGCCAGGCGCTGCGACGGGAGGACGACTTTAACGCGTACCAGTTCTGCCAGGAGCGCAAACGCCTTTTACCCCGGTTAAACCAGTCCCTTGAAAAACTCCGTGAATATCGCGTAGGCTGGCAACGGTTGAGCGCGGCGGAGCGGTCCGCGCACGCGGAAATCGGATCCTGGCTGCGGTTGTGCCAGGAGTTGATCATGAAGATCCTCGTGCTGGACCGGGAAAACGAGCAGGGGTTGCTGCGCCGGGGACTGCTGCCCGCCAAGGCAGTGCCCTCGGCCAACCGGCAACGCCCGCATTTTGTGGCGGATCTTTACCGCCGGGGCGGCGCGCGCCAGCCATAGCTGCTCGCCATGCCGATTGAAAAAATAATTGTGCTCGAGGACGATCTGATCGTCCGTAAAAACCTCGAGCAACAGTTGCGCCAGCGACGCTATGACGTGGCCGCCGCGGACACCATTGCCGCCGCCGAGGAACTGCTGGCCAAGGACACCTTCGACTTGATGATTGCGGACGTGCGGCTGCCGGATGGCAGCGGCATTGACCTGCTCGCCCAATTGCAGCAGCGCGCCCAAAAGCCGCTGGTGGTGATGATCTCCAGCTTCGGCACCGTCGAGACCGCCGTCGAGTGCATGAAGAGCGGCTCCTTCGACTACCTCATCAAGCCCTTTTCCAACGACCAGTTGGAAATCTGCCTGAAGAAGGCCGAGCACTTCACCCAGCTGGTGAAGGTAAACCAATACCTAAGCCACGAGGAAGACGAGGATTCCGGCTACGAGTTGCTGGGCAAGAGCGCCGCGATGGAGCAGTTGCGCCAGTTGATCCGCAAAGTGGCGCGCACCCAGGCCACCGTGTTGATCCAGGGCGAAAGCGGCACCGGCAAGGAGCTGGTGGCGCGCGCGCTCTACCGGCAAAGCCCGCGGGCCAGCGGCTCGTTCATCAAGGTGAACTGCGCGGCGATTCCCGAGAATTTGATCGAAAGCGAGTTTTTCGGGCATGAAAAAGGGGCCTTTACCGGCGCGATGACCAAGCGCGAGGGCCGGTTTGAGCTGGCGCACGGCGGAACGATCCTGCTGGACGAGGTAAGCGAGATTTCACCGGCGGTGCAGGCCAAGCTGCTGCGCGTGTTGCAGGAGCGGGAACTGGAGCGGGTGGGCGGCAACCGGACCATCAAAGTGGATGTGCGGGTGCTGGCCACGACGAACCGCCAACTGGAGCAAAGCGTTGAGAAAAAGGAGTTTCGCCAGGATTTGTTTTTCCGGTTGAACGTGGTGCCGATGAAGGTTCCGCCCTTGCGCGACCGGCTCGACGATGTCCCTTTTCTGGCCGAGCAGTTTATGCACCGCTTCGTGCGGAAACATGGCGTGCGGGTGCAAGGCATCCTGCCTGCCTGCGCGGCCGAGTTGAAGCGTCATTCCTGGCCGGGTAACGTGCGCGAGTTGCAGAATGTCATCGAGCGCGCGGTGATTTTGTGCGGGGATGGCGAGTCCCTGGCGCCGGAGCATTTGGGCTTGGTGATTGGAGCCTCCAGCGGAGAAACGGGGGGGCCGACGGGCGGCGGGGAGAATGGCGCGGGCTACGGGGATGCCGCCGCCGCTGGCGGTTCGTTTCCGACCTTGGCGGAACTGGAGAAGCGGCACATCTTTGCCGCGCTGGACCTCTGCAAAGGCAACCGGACCCGCGCCGCCGAGATGCTGGAAATCAGCATCCGCACGTTGCGCAACAAGCTCAACGAGTATAACGGCAAGGGCCGGGACGCGGAAGAGGACGGAGAAGCCGCCGAGGCGTCGCCCGCGGAGGAGTGAATCAGTAGGCGGTGATGCTGGAACCGGCAGGATAGGTCCCCAACGTCACCGGGCTGATCGCAAACGGAGTGCGGCCCACCACCTCGGAGGTGTAGGTCTCGCTAACGATTGGCTTGAGTGTGCCACCCTTCAAGTAATCGGAAATCGTGGCCATATCGGTAGTTTCGCCCGTGCCTTTTTTCTGTTCCATCGCCCATTGGTCCTTGGCCCCCTCCAAAATGCGGAGGTTATTCTGAATCAGCTTCAACTGGGCGTTCTCCCGGGCGCGGATAAAGTTCGGAATGGCGAGTGCGGCAAGGATGCCTATCACCGCGCAGACGATCATGATCTCCACGAGGGTGAATCCCGAACGGCGGTTGACGACGAATTTCATAGCCTTAAGCCCGGCTTACAATTCTATTCTCAGCACTTATCATACAGCGCGGTGTTAATCAACAATAAGATTGCGCGCTGCCGTTTGTCACCATAGCAGGGGGAGTGCCGTTGGAAAATCGGCTCGAAAAGCACTTCAAAACCATTTTCGGAATCCAGGCATAAAATCCTCTTCTGCAAATGATTGCGCGCGTTGATCCGGCCCGTTTCCAGGAACAAGGCGGACGGCTCATTCACGGCCGCTTTCCGGCCTGTACCGAAATGGGCCACCTCTCGCGCTTTTGCGACGGGAAAATTCGCTCGTTTGCGCTTTTTCGACATCGTCTGCGGAAACGGCGCCAGCCGGCCAAACGGGCTTTGATTTTTTCGCGCGGGCTGCTATTTTCCCGTCAATGAATCCCCGATTTGTTTCCGTGCTGGCCGCCGTGCTCATGGTGACGGGGTGCGGCTCCAAGGATGACAAGGCCGCCAAAAAGCCGTCGCCTCCCACTGCCGCCAATGACAATCCCATT